>CAVGPK010000010.1:0-41292 GCA_963631155.1 bacterium
CTTTGAAAGAATATTTTTAACTCTTTGACTTGCCTCTTTCATTATTTATTTACCTCCATAAAATCTTTAATTCAATTATAGCACTTACATTTTTATACAAATCGTATATTCTTACTTTCGTAAATAAGGTACAAAAAAACACGATTCATTCAAAATAAATTCTGTACCTTAAGTACAACCGTTTTGAAAATAGAACATTATCTGATATGATACTCTCATGAAAACATGTGGAATTATTGCAGAATATAACCCCCTACATAAAGGACATATTTATCATATGCAAAGGGCAAAAGAAGTAACACAATGCGAAGGATTAGTCGTGATATTATCAAACCATTTTTCACAAAGAGGACTTCCCTCTATTCTTTCCATTGAAGATAAAACTTCTCTTGCACTTGAATATGGAGCCAATCTTGTTTTAGAACTCCCAGAAATCTTTGCATGCCAAGGGGCAAACTACTTTGCGAAATATGCGATTCAATCTTTAAAAGAAGTAAACATTGATACATTATGCTTTGGATCTGAAACAAATGACATTCAAGCATTGGAAAATCAACTTCACAAAATGGAAGCAATCAATAAAAACGCAACCATGAGTATGAACCAAAATCTTTACCAAAACAAAATCATTCAGTCCAATGATATTTTAGCAATGCACTACATTCAATATTGTAGACAATATAATATCAAACCCATTTCCATTTTAAGAAATGAAACATTCAAAAGTGCAACCCAAACACGAAAAGAATATTTTGATGGAATTTCTCAATTTAACGACAATTATTTTTTAAAAGATCATAATTGGAATACGTACTATCCTTATTTAAGGATGTTTTTGATTCTTACAAACGAAAAACAATTATCCTCCTACTTTTTAGTAAACGAAGGCATCGAACATAGACTCAAAGAAAACGCAAAAAAATATGACAATTGGACTGATTTTCTAGAACACTCCATTTCTAAAACATACACTCGCTCTCGTATACAACGAACATGTGTTTTTATCTATCTTCAAATCACAAAAGAACAAATGAAAAAGATGGAATCTTTCCATCAAGCAATTGTGCTAGGATTTGATTCCATTGGCCAAAAAATATTAAGCGAAAACAAACAAAGAAATATCATATCTAAATTTAATCAACTCGATCCATTCCTACAAGAATTAGAAATAAAATGTCAATATGCCACAAACAATACATTTAAACATAGAAAGGTAATCCAATATGACCGTCATTAATATTCTTATCCTCATTATCCTACTTACACTATTGATCTACCGCTACTTTTTTCCACCCATCCCCCCAAGAAAGGATCACTATAAATATGCACTTGTTTTAGGATGCCCAAACCATGACGATGGCACCATGTCTAATTCCCAAGTAAAAAGATGCAAACTTGCCATGAAAGCCTATAATGAAGGCCTTTACGACATATTAATCATTTCCGGATCCAACGTAAGAAATCAATATGTCGAAAGCGAAGAAATGAATAAATACATACAAGCAAGAATGTATATCCCCGTTATTCTAGAAAAAAGTTCTAAGAATACATTTGAAAATTTTGGCAATACAAAAGAATATGTAAAAGATGAAGCCGTACTCATTCTCACAAGCCAAACACACATTAAAAGAGCTTGTGCTATCGCCAAAGAATTCTACAAAGAATATTCTGGATACTGGTACAAAGATCTAACACCTGAACATATCTTTAGAGAAATTATTTCTCGACATATTTACATACGCTTTAGAGTCCGCAAAAAAATCAGAGCTTTTTTCGCAAAAGAAAACGACAGTAACTAAACTGTCGCTTTTTTCATTATTGAACCGTACGAACGACTTCATTTACACTACGAACCTTCTTTAGGTTTGAAACAAGCGTACGTAAGTGATCCGCGTTCTTAACTGCTACCGTCAATTTTGTTGTGGCCTGCAGATTATTATCATCCACAGCCGAATCCACATGCTTTAAATATACATTGCATTGCTGTAAAGTCGTAACAATATCACTTAATAAATAGTTACGATCATCACTATACACAACAAGCTTAACATCATATTGTTTTTCTTCAAGCCCTTCTTCCCATTGAACAGGAATCAAACGCTTTTTCTCATTTATAATATTTGGACAATCACTACGATGCACCTTTACACCTTGCCCTTTAGAAATATAACCCATAATTGAATCTCCAGGAATAGGAGAACAACAATTTGCCAATGAAACCGCAATCGTATCAATTCCAGGAACAATAACCCCACAACTTGAATGTTTCACATTCGAACTCGCCGGCTTATTATAAATCTTCATGATGTCTTCATCATCCATCGATGTCGAACGATTTTTAACCAAACGATCTACAATCGATTGAAGGCTCACTCTCTTATTGGCAATTCCAACATAAAGGTCATCCACACTCTTAAAAGATAAACTAGGAAGAATCGATTCTAAACGTTTTGAATCCAACATTTTCGAATCCAACTTTAAACGCCTAAATTCATTTTCCAACATTTGCTCACCCGTCTTAATCGACTCTTTACGATCCGCCTGCTCTTGCCTTTGTATAAAAGCACGAATCTTATTACGAGCATGTCCACTCTTAACAATCTTGATCCAATCCTTACTTGGACCCACTGAATTATTGTTTGTTAAAATATCAACAATATCACCGGTTTTTAAAGGTGTATTCAATGGAACAATCGCCCCATTGATTTTAGCTCCCACCGTCTTATTTCCAACCTCAGTATGAATACGATACGCAAAATCAATAGGACAAGAACCACTAGGCAACGCAATAACCTTACCACGAGGTGTCAATACATAAACATTCGCTTCAAAAATATCCTTTTGAAGAACGCTCATATATTCTAAAGGATCTTCACTCTCTTCATCTGTCATCATTGAAAAATCTCTAAACCAAGAAAGCTTATCTTCAATCTCCTTTTGTTCATATTCGGGCGTATAATTTCGATTTTCTTTATATTTCCAATGCGCCGCAACACCACGTTCTGCAATCGCATCCATATCTTCTGTACGAATTTGAATCTCAAAAATATTACCATGCTCAGGCTCTACAATTGTTGTATGCAAAGACTGATACATGTTTGCCTTTGGCATCGCAATATAATCCTTAAAACGTCCAGGAATCGGTCTATATTTCGCATGAATATATCCTAATATCTCATAACAATGCACAACCGAATCTGTAATAATGCGAATGGCCAATAAATCTAATATTTCTTCAAATCGCTTATTTTTCGTAACCATCTTTTTATAGATACTATAAAAATGTTTTGAACGACCAAAAATACGATATTGAATATTGTATTCATTTAAGATGCCTTCAATATCCGAAATCATCTCTTTGACCTGCTCATTACGATCAGCCTCACGCTGCTGAACTAGACCTTTTATTTCTTCGTACTTTTTGTAATTTAAATATTTAAAAGATAAATCTTCCAATTCATTTTTGATTTCACTAATACCCAAACGATGTGCAATGGGGGCATATACACTCAAAGTCTCACGCGCAATCTTTTTTTGTTTTTCAGGCTTCATATATTGCAAGGTACGCATATTATGAAGACGATCCGCAAGCTTAATTAAAATAACACGAATATCTTTAGCCATCGCAATAAACAATTTACGATGATTACTCGCCAAATATTCCTCTTCATCTTTAAACTTAATGGCCCCAATCTTCGTTACCGCATCTACTAATGTCGCAATTTCAGCACCAAAAATTTCAGTGATAGTATCCGTTGTTACGCCTTCACAATCTTCCACGGTATCATGCAAAAGTCCTGCCGCAATCGTTTTAGGTCCACAATGCATTAATGCCAAAGTATCCGCAACCTGGATTACATGAATCACATAAGGTTCTCCGCTCTTACGAAATTGTCCCTTATGCTGTTCATAGGCAAAATCATACGCTTTTTGAATCAATTCTAAATTTTCAGGACGCTTGATATAAGTCTTTACATGTTCCATACACTCTTCAAATGTTACTTGTTTCTTTTGAGCCATATCATCGTCCTCCTCTATTTAAAATCTATTCACCTTCAAAATGAGTTAATACACAAATATCGATATCTTTAAATTTTTCTCTACCCTTTAAATCATCCAATTCAATCACAAAACCAACACCAACAACTTCAGCCTGCATTCTTTCGACCATCTTAACAATCGCTTCCACTGTACCACCGGTAGCCAACAAATCATCTAAAATTAAAACTTTTTGACCTGGTTTAATAGCATCTGCATGCATACAAAGCTGATCTTGACCATACTCTAAATCATACGTTTGACTAATTGTCTTTCTAGGTAATTTTCCAGGCTTTCTAACTGGAATAAATGGAATATTATTCTCCAATGCCACTGGTACGCCAAACAAAAATCCGCGAGCCTCAGGAGCAACAACAACATCCGCCCCTACCTGTGAAGCAAACGCATTAAATTCATTAACGCAATAACGCATTGCCTTTGCGTTTTGTAAAATTGGAGTCACATCCCTAAAAATGATTCCTTCTTTTGGAAATCCAGGAATACTCTCAATATAATTTGTTAAATCCATTTTAATAATCCTCTTTCTGTCTTTGAAAATATTTTACTACTTGTACACAATCTCATCAATCACAAAATTAGCCTGCTTACGCCCACGATATTGATTCACTTGAACCGTTCCAATAAAGGAAGCAATCGAATTCACACTTTGATTCTGCTCTAACTGTGGCTGATTAAATCGCATACATTGTAACCCAGAGTGCAATGTATATTTACGATGTTTATGATTTTGAAAATCATAAATACTTTTAATATCCGGATTTTTTAATTCAAACCTAGGAAACTCAAAACCAGGGCCAAAAGGCCGTAATATATCTAAAGATTGAATGGCCTCTAAGCTTAATTCGCTATCATCAATCACTAAGGTTTTTCTTTCTGATTTGCTCCAATGATATTCACTCATTCTTTTTTTTATGAAATCAATAAATTCCGCATATTCATTTAAATTCAAAGAAAAACCAGCCGCACCGGCATGTCCACCAAAAGCAGTAAATTTATCATAAGGATGCAAAAATTCTACACAATGAAAACCTTCAGGCGCACGCATACTCGCCTTATATCCCTGATTACTTTTAGATAAAATAATACAAGGCTTTTGATATGTTGCGCATAAATTACCAGCTACTAAACCAATAATTCCCTCATGAAAACTTTCATCCATACAAATCAAAATATCTTGACTCGTATTTACTCTTCTTAAAGTTTGCTTAACCATCTGCTCCGACATCTTCTTACGCATATCATTCATTTGTGAAATCTGACTTGAAAGCGAATATAACTCATGATCATTTTCACTTAAAAAATAACGTACAACATTATTTACATTCGCAAGATTTGAAAGTCGCCCAATCGCATTTAGCTTAGGTACAACTTGAAAACTAACTGAAACCTCATTCAATTCCATATCACTCGCTAACAAGAAGATATGTTTTTCATGCGATTCATTTATAGAAACTAAAGCATTTTGAATAATGGCACGCGTCTGTTTTGTCACTTGCATCATATCGGATATACTCGCAAGACCTGCTAATTGTAAGTGATAATCTGTATCCACACCAAGCACTCTCATACACTCATACACGAGTGCAGCACCACATTCCGTTTCAAAACAGTCCTCCAAAGTATCTGGATGAATCAAACAAAAACATTCTACATCCCCATCAAGCATATGATGATCGGTGACAATTACATCCATACCTAATCTTTTGGCAAGAGATAATGCTGAATAAGCCTTCACTCCATTGTCCACCGTAATAATTAACGAATATCCTTTTTTATAAGCAAGATTAACCGTATTCTCATTGAGTCCATATCCCTCTAAAATCCGATCTGGAATATAAAACCCACAATCTAAGCCTATACTTCTAAGTCCTGAAACCATAATCGTTGTCGCACTAATGCCGTCACAATCATAATCTCCTGCAACCATAACTTTCTCTTTATTTTCGATTGCTTTTTGAATTCGTTCTTTAAACATTTTCATACACAAAGCATTTGAAACATCAAACAAAGGTTGTCTATTCATCCAATATTCCCACTTTGATTGATCAGGTTCTAAATAAAAAAGTACTTTTTCCAATAATTTGTTCATAGTAGAGATTATACCATACAAAAAAAGTTCACAGAAGTTAATCCGTGAACAAATCTTTCTGATAAGGAATTTGAAAATGTTCATACGCCTTTTTCGTGACGACTCGACCTCTAGGAGTACGATTAATGAATCCAATCTGCAAAAGATAAGGCTCATACACATCCTCTAATGTCATCGGTTCCTCTCCGATACTTGAAGCAATCGCCTCAAGACCAACAGGTCCTCCTTTAAAACGTTCAATAATTCCTTTTAAATATTTATGATCAACCGCATCAAGACCTAAATGATCCACTTGCAATTTATCTAATGCCGTTTTGGCAATATCTTTAGAAATTATGCCATCATTATAAACTTGTGCAAAATCTCTAACACGACGAAACAAACGATTCGCAATACGCGGTGTACCACGTGAACGAAGGGCAATCTCACCAACAGCTTCCTTTTCAATCTCTGTTTCCATAACACAGCTTGTACGATAAACAATCTTCTCTAAATCATTTAAATCATAATATTCAAGTTGTGAAATAATCCCAAAACGATCTCGTAATGGAGCACTTAAATCTCCCGCTCTTGTCGTTGCGCCTACAAGCGTAAAGGGCGGTAAATTGATTCGTATATTGTGCACAGTCGCACTATCTTTACCAACTACAACATCCAAGCAATAATCTTCCATAGCTGGATATAAAACTTCCTCTACTTGTTTAGGAAGACGATGTATCTCATCAATAAATAAAACATCACCTGCTTCAAGAGTTGTCAATATAGCGGCCAGATCCCCACTTTTTTCAATGGAAGGTCCACTTGCCGTTTTTAAATTTCCATGCATTTCATTTGCCAAAATGTAAGCCAAAGTTGTCTTTCCAAGTCCTGGAGGACCATAAAACAAGACATGATCTAAAGCTTCATTTCGAGTTCTAGCTGCTTGAATAAACACATTTAAATTTTCTTTCAATGCACTTTGGCCAATATATTCATCCAAGCTTTGAGGTCGTAATGTTTTTTCAAAAACATCACCCTCCTGTAAATTTCCGTCTACTTCCCTAGACATCCTATACCCCATTTCTTTGTGCAATTAATTTTAATGCCTGTCTAAGCATTTCATCTACTTCCAAATCTTTTCCTTCTAATTCTTTTCGAATAGAAACAATCTGCGTATTCTTGTAACCAAATGAAGTCAATGCTTCTTCTACCTGCATCCACACAGGGTCTTGATTTGAAGTCTTTGTATCAAAAGAGACAAATTTTCCTTTTAAATCCAAAACGATTTGACCTGCGGTTTTTGCTCCAATACCCGGTAATGATTTCAATTTTTTAATATCATCATTCTCAATCGCTTCAATCATTTCTTTTCCAGAACACACACTCAACATATTTTGAGCAGACTTAGGCCCTACGCCCTTTACATTGATTAAGCGCATAAAAACTTCATAATCTTCTTCTTTTAAAAAGCCAAACAATAATGTTGCATCTTCACGAACATGTTGATATGTATACAAAAAAAGTTCATCCCCTATTTTTTGACTTACCGCATTGGACATATAGACCTCATAGCCAACATCATGTACATCTAAAACCACACGATCATTTCGAATCATTCTTACGATTCCCTTCACAAACGCAATCATACTTAAACCTCAATATCTAATTCAACAGGGCAATGATCACTACCAAATATGTCCGTTAAAATTTTCGCATCCACAATTTTATCTTTTAGACAAGGAGAAACCAACCAATAGTCGATTCTCCAACCCGCATTTTTTTCTCTTGCCCTAAAACGATAGCTCCACCAAGAATATTCTACCTTTTCTGGATATAAAGTACGATACGTATCCAAGTAACTACTTAATAAGTTCTTTTTAAAGCTATCTCTTTCCTCATCGGTAAATCCTGCATTTTGATGATTTGTCTTTGGATTTTTAATATCAATTTCTTCATTCGCCACATTAAAATCGCCACACGCTAATATTGGCTTATTCAAGTTTAATAAGTAATCGCTAAATGCCTTATCCCATTCCATACGATACTCAAGGCGCTTTAATCCCGTACCTGAATTTGGCGTGTAGACTGTAACTACATAATAATCTTTGTATTCTAAAGTAATCACTCGACCTTCTGTATCATGTTCTTTACTACCTATACCATATCGAACAGAAATAGGTTCTTCTTTACAAAAGACCATCGTTCCAGAATACCCTTTTCTTTGTGCACTATTGATATATTGATAAGGATACAATTCACAATCCACTTCAATTTGATCCGGTTGGGCCTTTGTTTCTTGTATACAAAAAATATCTGCATCTAATGCATATAAAATCTCAACAAAATCTTTATTCAAAACAGCACGAATGCCATTCACATTCCATGATATACATTTCATAAAAATAAACTCCTTGTCGACATTATAACATACAAAAGAAAAGACTACATGATGTAGTCTAATTTTCAATAAATTCAAATTCAAAATTACATAAACGAACCGTATCACCATCTTGGCATCCAGCTTCACGTAACGCTTTATCAATACCAAGATAACGCATCTTATTCGCAAATAAATAGAAGTCTTCTTCCGTATTTAACTTGTCAATATTAAAGACTCTTTCAAGTTTTGGACCCGATACATCCCATACACCCGATTCAATTTGTTCAATAATGATATCCTTTTTCTTTTCCTCAAACGTATACATAACACCTGTTTGTCCAGATTCTTCTTCTACGATTGGGAAAGCTGGTGTACTAGCTAATAAATCAGCTGCTTTTCTTAAAACAGGATCTAAGCCCTCATGAATGATTGTTGTTGTTTCAAAGATTGGAATATCTGGATATTTCTTTTTAAAACGTTCAAGATTTTCTTGCGCATTATCCAAATCCATCTTATTGGCAACAACGATTTGAGGTCTTTCCAACAATCGAATTTGATAAGATTTTAATTCATTATTAATAACTTCATAATCGTTTAAAGGATCTCTTCCTTCTTCAGCACCCATATCAATCACATGAATGATAACGCGACATCTTTCAATGTGACGTAAAAATTGATGTCCTAGCCCTTTTCCTGTACTTGCCCCTTCAATAAGTCCTGGTAAATCGGCAAGAACAAAGCTTCTTCCATCTTTCGTTTGAACAACACCAACATTTGGCGTAATTGTTGTGAATGGATAATCTCCAATTTGAGGTCTAGCTTTACTTACAGCATCCAAAAAGGTACTTTTTCCAACACTTGGAAAGCCAACCAATCCTACATCTGCAAGAACTCTTAATTCAACAACACAATCGAATTCTTCTCCAAGCACACCTTGCTCTGCATATTTGGGTGCGGTATTATGGCTAGATCGAAAATGCCAATTTCCTCTTCCACCACGTCCACCATGAGCTACAACCTGTCTTTGCCCAGGCTTTGTTAGGTCCGCAAGAATTTGATTATTATCAACTCTTTTTACAATGGTTCCTAATGGAACTTTAACTATTTTGTGTTCTCCATTGGCTCCATGCATCTTTTTATTTTTTCCTTTTTCTCCTGCAGTGGCAATAATTTTACGATGATAACGTAAATCCAATAGTGTTGTCATACCTGGATCTGCTTCAAAAATAACATCGCCGCCATTTCCACCGTCGCCACCAAAAGGACCTCCGTAAGCTACATATTTTTCATGGCGAAAACTGACAAGCCCATCGCCGCCTTTTCCAGCTTTAATATGTACTTTGACTTGATCTACAAACATTATGAACCTCCTTTCCATTTTCAAAAAAAAGATCCCACTAACGGGATCTTAAAATTCACACTTGTTAAGCTTGTGGATAAACAGAAACTTTCTTTTTATCTTTACCAAGACGTTCGTATTTTACAACACCGTTAACTAAAGCAAACAATGTATCATCCCCACCACGTCCAACGTTTGTTCCTGGATGAATTTTTGTTCCACGTTGACGGTAGATAATACTTCCAGCGTGACAAGTTTGTCCATCAGCTAATTTTGCTCCTAAACGTTTAGATTCAGAGTCACGACCGTTCTTTGTAGAACCAACTCCCTTTTTAGAAGCGAATAATTGTAAATCTAACTTTAATAACATCTTTTACACCTCCTGTACTTGTATGTATTTAGGATAACTTTCTTCAATACTTTTAAACTGAATTACCAAAGTCTCAAGAATAACCTGTAAATCAGCTATTTCTGTATTATTTATTTTAACTTCAACATCTCCTGCATCTACACTATAAGAAATGAAACTTATAAAGCCAAGCTTTGCGATTGCGTTGATACCACCTATTATAATGGTACTGGCTGCAGAGCAGACGATATCTTTTCCATACTGATCATAATCAGCATGTCCTTGCATAGAAATAAAGGAAATTTTTCCTTCCATTCTAGCGATTTTGATTTGAATCATAATTAAGCTTCGATAGCTTCAATTTTTACACGAGTGTAAGGTTGACGGTGTCCTTGTTTACGGCGTGTTGAAGATTTTTTAGGTTTGTATTTCACGATTGTGATTTTCTTACCTTTACCTTGTTTTTCAACAACACCAGTTACTTTTGCACCTTCAACAAATGGTTTACCAAATTTACCATCTGCATATAACACTTTGTCAAATGTAACAGTGTCTCCTTCGTTAGCATCTAATTTTTCAACGAAGATAACAGCATCCTTTTCAACACGGATCTGTTTTCCACCAGTTTCGATAATTGCGTACATGTGTGCACCTCCTATTCATTTTCACATTTATGCTTGATACTCGCCATCAAGGTGTGATTAAAAATCAACTTATACCTTTTCTGGGCGGTTGCAAGTCCTATACGGAGTTTGCAACATTGAAATACTACACGAAATACGTCTATACGTCAAGTAGAATTTCATTTTTCTGTCTCAACCCACGTTATCTTATTTACGACAATAGAAGTATCTCTTTCTTTTTTACCTTGAATGAGACAAATTCGATCTTTCCTTATGTTTTCCTTCTGTAATTTATATAGATTTGGCATAATCACCGCATCCATTTTACCCGCTTCATCTTCCACACTCAAAAAGCACATCCAATCTCCTTTTTTTGTTTTATGGGTACGAAATGATGTAACTTGCACAATCAAAGACATATATCCCATCTGTGATAGAGCAATATTGATAGGTATACAATTTTGATATTTTTCCATTCTTAATTGATGCACAGGATGCTCACTTAAATAAAAACCATAAACCAAATGTTCTCGGTTTGCCTTCTGCAAAACATTTTCTTTTATTCTTTGTATATTTGGTTTTGACACTATCGAAAAATCAAAACGCAGATCATTTGGATCCTCTACACGCACTATGTCAATATAGTCCATAAGTTTTCTTAAATTCTCATGTAACGTTGCCCGATTATACCCAAATCGATCTAAGGCTCCTCCATCAATCAAAATACGAATCGTCGATTCACTTACCTTATACACACTTACTTTTGCCAGAAAATCCAACAAATCACTATAAGGACCATGATCAACTATATCTGGATATATTGTCTTTCCCACTCCCTTCAATGTTTGTAAAGGCATACGAAGAGATTCAGATTCGATCTCATAATATTCTTTTGATTGATTTACATCACAAGCTAAAACTTGCAGTCCTCTTTTACGGCATTCATAAATATATTGGCTTGTCTTTGTTGCAGAGCCAATGACACTATTTAAAACACTTTGATAAAAATATAAAGGATAATTTGCTTTTAAATAAGCCATCTGATAACTAATTAAACTATAGGCATAGCTATGTGACTTATTAAATCCATAACCCGCAAATTGTTCCATCATTGAAAAAATTTGATTCGAAATAGAATCTTTAATTTTATTTTTTCGAGCACCAAGCATAAATTGTTCCTTAAAAGAAGCCATCGTATCCGCATTTTTTTTGCTCATAGCCTTCCTTAATAAATCGGCTTGAGCTAATGTAAATCCACCAATCACTTGCGCTACATTCATAACCTGTTCTTGATAAATCATAATCCCATATGTATCCTTTAATATAGGTTCTAACATAGGATGAAGATAATGAATCTTACTCGAATCTTTTCTTCTTTCTAAATAATCTTGAATATGCTGCATAGCACCCGGACGATATAAAGCAAGCACTGTACTAATATCTTCAAATTTAGTAGGTTTCATTTTCATCAGTAACTGCGTGATTCCACTTGATTCCAATTGAAACACACCTAGTGTATCTCCATTTGATAATAATTGATACGTCTTAATATCTTTCAAATTAAGCTTCATAATATCCAATGAAATATTTTCATTATTTTTTAAATTAGAAACAATCTCATGAATCGTAGTTAAGTTTCTTAATCCTAAAAAATCCATTTTAATTAAACCTAATTCTTCTAGATAAGAAGCCGTAAACTGTGTTGCCTGCACTTGAGAATCAATTTGTATAAGCGGGCATACATTCACAATGGATTGATCACTCAATACAATTCCAGCCGCATGTAAAGAAGTATGTCTTGGCAAACCTTCAACAGCACATGCCAATTCAAATAATTCATGCAGTTTTTTATCTTGATCTATACGGATTCGAAAAGCTTTATTTTCCATATATGCCTGTTTTAAAGTTATTTTCTGCTTATTTCCTAAAAGCTTTACCACTTCATCAATCACTCTTAACGGAACATTCATCACGCGTCCTACGTCTCGCAAAGCCTGTCTTGCCTGCAAAGTATTAAATGTCACTATATGACTTACGTGTTCTTTCCCATATAAATCTTCAACATATTGAATCACTTCTTCTCTACGATCATCCGGAAAATCCGTATCAATATCTGGCATCGAAATTCGATCAGGATTCAAAAAACGTTCAAAGAGTAAATGATTTTCAATAGGATCAATATGCGTAATACCTAAACAATACGCAACAAGAGATCCAGCAGCACTACCACGGCCTGGTCCAACATAAATATCTTGACTTCTTGCATATCGAATAAAATCCCAAACAATTAAAAAATAGTCTGTAAATCCCATTTGAATAATAACATCCAACTCATATTGTAGTCGCTCCACATATTTTTGAATGAATTGTCCATTTAATCTTTTTTCCAAGCCTTTTTTACATAATTTAACCAAATAATCCTTACTTGAAATATTTAATTTATTTTTAAAAACTGGAAGTTTTGATTTTTTAAAAGCCATCTGCACATTGCACATCAAGGCAATTTCTTCGGTCGCCTCCAACTCTTCTTGAGAATATAACATTTGCATTTCTTCCATGCTACGTAAATGTCGATTGTATTTCACATCTAAACTTTGATCATCCATATATGTTTGTTTCGCAATCGCTCTTAGAGCCTGTAAAGTCTTTACATCTTCTTTATTTTCATAATAAATTCTCGACAAAGCCACTTTCTTACAAGAAAGTAAATTTAAAATCTTATTATCTTCTCTTCTTTTATTCGAATCATTCATCGCGACGGATACATAAAAATCACTAAATAAATTCTTACACGTATCAATAAAAGAAGTTAAAGAATCTAAATCTTGATTTTCAATATATCCAGATAAAGCATCATTACCATCACTCGAAGTCAATACAACACATTCTTTTGCGTAATCTGCAAATTCAGAAACATCCAATGTTTCTGTTATCTTAGATGATAATTTATACAAATTTTGAAGTCCTATGTCATTTTTCGCTAAAAGAATAAAATTAAAATCTTCATAATCTTGCTGTGCACAAACCTCTAATCCAAAAATTGGGTGCATATCATGTTTTTGGCACAAGTGATAAAATTCCATCGTCCCATACATCACATTATGATCTGTTAAACAAACATGACGAAAGCCTAGTTTTTTTTGATGGACAATCATTTGTTCTAAACGAATACTTGATTCCAATAAAGAATACGAACTTCGCATATGTAAATGAACCATGTTATACACCTCCAATTGCCCTCATTATAACATAAAAAAAGAAGACGATTAATCCTCGTCTTCATCCTCATCATTGTCATTATCCATTCTTCGAAACAATCCCTTTTTATGTTTCTTCGTATGGTTTTCTAATGTATTCCAATCTGTATTTAATTCTTCCTCGCTCTCGCTTGTGTCGTATTCATCCTTACTTGCTTCAATTTCACGAGCTTCACGAATTCTTAATTTAGACTTCAACTGGCGAGCTCGCTTTTTGGATTTACGAAGCATTTTGCCATAAATACAAAAAACAATAAAAGCCAGCAACAATAAAGCTGCACATAAGGCAATTCCTACAAGATATCCTTGGAAATAAATTTGCAGACCCCCTGTTATAAGACAACAAGCCATACAAACAAAGACCAAAAACATCGTTGATCGACAAGAATTCGCATACTTCTTAAAGAAGATATATTTTTCTGAATCATTATCAATCTCTTTACGATATTCTCCATCTTCTTCTTCATTTCTAAATGTTAACCATCCAGTATCTGACTTTTTCTTACCACTTGCGGTAGAAACCAGTTTCCAACCTTCCTGTTCCCATTCATGCCACTGATCTGTATCTGGTTCATCCACAAAATAATTCATTGAATAATAATATGTTTTAGATGGACCTTTTCTGAAATAATATTTTTTACCTTCATGCTTAACAAAATGATAACCATCCAAAGATTTATCTTGAAGATATTGTTCAATATCTGGATAATCTGCAAATAAGAATCGACGCTTTTCAACATACAATTCATCATCTTGATCTTGCTCTTGTACATCATCCTCGACTTGTATTTGCTCTTCTTGCTGTTCTAACACCTCTACAGGCTCAACCTCTTTGGCAACAGGTTCATTCTCCACTACTTTTTCTTCAAGTACTGGATTGACAACATCTTCTTTTTTCTCTTCAAAAACAGGTTGTGCAACAACTTTCTTTAAAATAGGAGCTTCCAATTCTTCAAGTGTTGTATCTGCAGTAACATCTTGAGGTCGTACAATTTCATCATCTAAAACATTCGTGTTTATTTCAACATGAGGCTTTTGCGTTCTCTTACCAAAAAAAGTTTTCTTAGGTGGTTCTTCATTAATATGAAATACGCTCTGTGCGTTAAAATCTTGTAATTCGGGCTCATGAAAATCCAAAGACTTAATTCGATCTGTTCTTTTTAGTCTTCTTAATTCTTCTAACGCACTGGGATTTTTTTCGTTTTCTTCTGCCATTTAATATCCCTCCAACCTTTATATTGTACTAATTTAGCGATAGTTCGTCAAACGCTTTGGAAAATTGACCTTGGTCAAAAATTTCGATCATTTCACCATTTTTTAAAGTGGCAAGAATCTGTAAATCAGAGGTACCAACCATAAAATCAACGTGTGTAAACGATTGATTCATCCCATACTTTAAAAGTTCATCTTCATTCATTTCTAATCCATTTAAAATACATTCATTATAACTAGCACCTAAGGCAAAATGACAAGATGCATTTTCATCGATTAAAGTTTCATAAAATAAAGTATGTAAAGAACTTATTGGAGAACCATATGGGACAAGGGCAATCTCACCTAAATACTTTGATCCTTCATCCGTATTTAAAATGCTTTCTAATACATGCTTTCCACTTTTCGCATCATAATCAATAACTTTGCCATCTTTAAATTCAAACCAGAAATCTTCAACAATCGATCCATTATAGCTAAGTGGCATAGCACTATAAAGTTTTCCGTTGACACCCGTTTTCTTTGGCGCTGAAAAAATTTCCTCCGTAGGAATATTCGGAAAATAATATACGCCATTTTTTAAATAAGATCCTCCTCCGGCAAAAATATAATTTTCAGGAAGTTCGACAGTTAAATCTGTACCCAAGCTATTTTTATAATGTACCTTTTCAATACCTAAAGAATTTAAAATATTCACCCTCTTCTCAAAAGAAGCACGATGTTGATTCCAATTCTCAATCGCATCTTTTTCATCTATTCTTGAAATTTTTAAAACTGCATCCCACAAATCTTTCAAAGGATCCATCGAATTAGGATATACCTTTTTAGCCCATGCTAATGTTGGAACAGCTGCAACACACCATTGTGATTCTAAGTAATCTAATTTTTTCCTATACTCATCGGTTTGTGATCTTAATTCTTTTGAAAAGCTTGCGATAGATTGCGGGTCTACATCCTTCATTGTATCCGGATTATCTCCAACCAAGCTTAAAAAGCAAGCCCCTTTTTTTGCGGTTTCATTCAAAAATAAAGCTTCATAGTCATAAACAACACGATTTTTTGAATCGTATCTCATTTTATTCACTTCATCATCCCTATATTGAACAATAACATCTTTTGCACCATTTTCAAATCCACTTTTTACGATTAAGCGAACAAAATCTTTCATATCTACATGAGCCCGGACAACAATAATTTGTCCTTTCTGAACATTGAGTCCAGCTCGAATAATTAAATCTGCATATTTCTCTAATAAAGTCATACTCCACCTCGCGTTTAACATTATAACAGAAAAAGAGCATCGTAAGATGCCCTTTACTTGCTAAATTGCTCTTTTTTAATTTGATCAAATAAAGCTTTGGGATTTTCACACATAGAATGACCACCGCAATGGTTACAATTTGCACCACAACTTGATTTACCAGCTTTTTTATCCTTATAAATTGAGTAAGCCGCTAAATAAGCAATACCAATAACAATAAGTAGTACTAGACATGTTGAGACATTCATAAAACCCCTCCATTCTAAATTATTTTACAGAATATTGAACTTCTGCATTTTCAGGTTCTTTTGCAGGTCTTACAAGTAAATAAATCATACCAACTAATAAGATAATTGCTGCAATAGTACCAATTCCAAATCCTCCACCTGTGAATAGATTAGAGAACTGATAAACGATTAAACCACATACATAAGCAAATACACATTGATAACCAATCGCAATCCAGAACCATTTTGTGTTATTCATTTCACGTTTGATAGCTCCCATTGCCGCAAAACATGGTGCACACAATAAGTTGAATACCATGAATGCATAAGCAGCATTTGCAGTGAAACTAGCAGCAAGTTGACCCCAAATTTCGTCACCTTCTTCAGCAACTTCAGCGAATCCATAAAGTTGTCCAAAAGTAGCAACAACGTTTTCTTTTGCGATTAAGCCTGTTACTGTTGCAACGGCAGCTTTCCAATCGCCAAATCCAAGAGGTGTAAAGATCCAAGCAAATCCTCTACCGATAGAAGCAAGAACAGAATTATTGATATCTTCAACCATTCCAAAGCTTCCGCTTTCCCATCCAAATCCTTGTAAGAACCACAATACGATTGTAGATAATAGGATAATTGTTCCAGCTTTCTTAATGAATGACCATCCACGTTCCCACATACTTCTTAATACGTTAATAGCACGAGGCATATGGTAAGCTGGCATTTCCATTACGAATGGAGCTGGATCACCAGCAAATAATTTTGTTTTCTTTAACATGATACCAGAAATAATAATAGCCGCCATACCTACAAAATATGCAGAAGGAGCAACCCAACTAGCACCACCAAAAATAGCACCGGCAATTAAACCAATGATAGGCATTTTAGCACCACATGGAATAAATGTAGTTGTCATAATAGTCATTTTACGATCACGATCCGATTCGATTGTACGACTTGCCATAACAGCAGGCACTCCACATCCTGTACCAATTAACATAGGAATAAATGATTTTCCTGATAAACCAAATTTACGGAAAATACGGTCCATGATGAAGGCAACGCGTGACATATATCCACAATCTTCTAAAATAGCTAATAAGAAGAACAATACTAACATTTGTGGTACGAAACCAAGAACAGCACCAACACCTCCAATGATACCATCAATGATTAATCCTTGTAACCAGTCAGCACAATTGATAGAAGTTAAGAATCCTTCAACTGCAGGTGGGATAATATCTCCAAATAACACATTATTTGTCCAATCTGTAGCAAATGTACCTACTGTTGTTATTGTGATATAGTATACAAACCACATAACAAGAGCAAAGATTGGAAGTGCCAAAATACGATTTGTAACAATACGATCAATCTTATCTGAAGTTGTTAAAGTTTCTTTAGATCCTTTTTTGTAACAATCTTTAATAATAGAAGTGATGTATGTATAACGTGCATCAGTGATAATGGATTCACTATCATCATCTAATGATTTTTCACATGCCGTAATCACATTTTCATCTGCTTTTGTTTTAATCAATGCTTCGATTTTGT
The DNA here is from genome assembly GCA_963631155.1 of bacterium. Lineage (GTDB taxonomy): Bacteria > Bacillota_I > Bacilli_A > Erysipelotrichales > Erysipelotrichaceae > Holdemanella. The sequence goes on from CAVGPK010000010.1 coordinate 18,324, forward strand.
CATCTCTTTCAAATAATTTAACCGCATAGAAGAAACGACGACCTGCATCAATTGTTGCTGGCATACTTGATTCAATTTTATCAAGTGCTGATTTAAGCTCACCAGTATAAATATTTTTTGCTGAATACGATGTATTTGCAGCTTTTTTAATTTCTGCCATCATCGCATCAATTCCTGTATTCTTTAGTGCAGAAATTGGAACTACAGGACATCCTAATTCTTGAGATAATTTTTTATAATCAATAGAATCTTTTCTTTTTTCAATAACATCTAACATGTTAATCGCAACAACTGTTGGGATTCCTAATTCCAAAATTTGTGTTGTTAAGAACAAGTTTCTTTCAAGGTTTGATCCATCGATAATATTTAAAACAACATCAACATTTCCTTTTAATAAAAATTCACGTGATACAACTTCTTCCAAAGTGTATGGTGACAATGAATAAATACCAGGTAAATCGGTGATTTTAATATTTTTATCCCCTTTATATTTACCTTCTTTTTTCTCTACAGTTACCCCTGGCCAGTTACCAACATATTGTGTGGCACCCGTTAAACCATTAAACAACGTAGTTTTACCACAGTTAGGGTTACCTGCTAACGCAACTTGAATTGACATATTTCCCTCCTAATTTAATTATGCTACTTCAACCATTTCAGCATCTGCTTTACGAATTGACAATTGGTATCCACGAACATTTAGTTCAATTGGATCTCCTAATGGAGCCACCTTAACAACAGTAACCTCTACTCCTTTAGTAATTCCCATATCCATAATTCGACGTTTTGTTGCACCTTGTCCAGACAATTTTTTAACTGTAACTGTTTGGCCCACTTTTACTTCTTTTAGTGTCATATAATCTCCTTCCTATACCATGATCTTACGTGCTAGTTCTTCACTAATCGCAATACGAACATTCTTTACATTCACAATTAAATTTCCATTGGTCTTCGAAACAACGACAACTTCAGCGCCTTGTACAAAGCCTAAATTTTCTAAATGATGTTGTTGCTCTTTCGAACCACCAACCTTACGAATTGTATTAACCGAATTTAAATCTGCAAAAGATAATGGCATACGCATCCCTCCTAGTTAGAGCTTCCTAACTAGGAATAGTTTACTCTCACTAATTCATTATGTCAACAAAAAGTTAACTTTAAATAACTGGGTTTGACAATTCTAACTCCAAGATGTAATGTATACGTAGGGGAGGTATATTTTATGAATGTTTCAACATTTATTATTTGTTTAATCTTAATTATTTTTGTAGGCATCGGCATTCGTTCCATGAAAAAAAGAGCCACATCTGGATGTTGTGACACAGGAGATAATGAGAAACGAATAAAAGTAAAAGACAAAAATAAAGATCATTATCCTTATCATACCACATTAAAAATATATGATATGCATTGTCATAATTGTGCTATACGAATTGAGAATGCTTTCAATTCGCAAGAAGGATACTATGCAAAAGTAGATACTGATAAAAATGTAGTCAATATTTTATCAAAAACAAAAAAAGAGCCAGATGAGCTTATTGATATTGTTACTCAAGCTGGTTATACAGCCGTTATCAATCCTTAAAAAAAGAGACTTCAAGCGAAGTCTTTTTCTATATCAACATAAAAGGTCTATTTTTTTCAATAACTTTAATAGTATGATGTTTGTAGAGTACCTTTTCAAATTCATCACACCTCACAACAATCATCACATCATTTTCTTCAACCAAATAATAGAGCCCCTTATACAAATATACATATTTAAAACGTTTATAATTCGTAGCCTTTCCATCACATACGATACATTCTTTTCGAAAATTAATCGTACATGGACTTGCCGCCTTTAAACGAACCAACCTTTTACATCTGTCTTTCTCTCTTGCTCGACATATAAAAATATAAATCAATAATGCCAAGCACAAAAAAGAAATACCACCTAAAAGGCAAGCAAGTATTTTTACTTTTTCCAATAATTCATAAGTGAAAAAGGCACTAAGTATAAATGCAAAAAATACATATCCAATCACAAATAAATTTTTTAGAAAAACATTTTTATGTTGCATCCGTGTATAGAACATCACTTTCGTAACATCTTTTAATTGTTTTTTTGTTAAATTCTGTACCATGTCCCTATCATACTATAGAAAAAAAAGAAATGCTAGAAGTCTAGCATTTCTAATTCAAATATTTTCTTGTCGAAAGTGCTGAAATTGTAAAAGTACTACCATTATGAAGTAGACTTGACATGCTTGGTGTTATTATACCTAAAGCACCTAATGCTATTAAGCCTGAATTAAAGCCTACAATCAAGCGATAGTTAGAATGAATACGATCAAATAAATGTATTGATAATTTTCTTAATGTGATCAATTCATTTAAATTACTTGAAACTAAAGTAACATCCGCTAATTCTCTTGCTAAATCAGAACTATCTTGCATTGAAACCGAAACATCCGCTGTCGACAAAGCTGGCGTATCGTTGATACCATCTCCAACCATGATCACTGTATGCCCTTCTTCTTTTAACGAACGAATATATTCCGCTTTCCCTTCCGGTAAAATAGAGGAACGATAATCATCCACCCCAAGTTCACGAGCAACAGCTTGCGCTGCATTCTTACAATCACCGGTCAACATAACAACCTTTTGAATCCCAAGATTTCTAAGATTTTGAATTACACTCACCGCTTCTTTTTTTATTGGATCATAAATACTAATAATACCAGCAAGCTTAGAATCAATCGCAAGATAAATCATCGAGCCAGCGCCTTCTTTTTCCAATTCGGAAACAATTTTTTCAATTTCCGGAGTTTTTTCTATACCCTCATCTTCAAAAATAAAATGATCGCTACCAATAACTGCATGTTTTCCATGTAAAGAAGTCGCAATACCATGAGCAATAATATATTCTACTTTCGCATGCTCTTCTTCATGAACAATTCCCTCTTTTTTAGCTTGAGCCACAATCGCATTGGCAACACTATGAGGAAAATGTTCTTCTAGACAAGCAGCAATACGTAAAACTTCATCGCGCGTATATCCATTTAAAGGTGTAATCTTTTTTACATTTGGATTTGCATTCGTTAATGTACCCGTTTTATCAAATACAATAACATCCGCATTCTTGACTGCCTCCAAATATTTTCCACCCTTCACCAATACGTTTCGACTACTAGCTTCTAACATTGCACTAATAATAGAAATCGAAGTAGATAAACGAATCGCACAAGAATAGTCAACCATCAAGACACTTGTCGCACGTGTTACATTTCTTGTAAGAGCTAAAACGCCAAAAAATCCAATAAAGCTAAATGGAACAATAGAATCGGCAAGATGTTCTGCCTTCGCCTGAATCGAAGCTTTTAGCGATTCATTTGTATCAATCATTTTCACAATATTTTGAATACGACTCTCTTCTTGTAGATTTCGAACCTTAATAAAAAGTTTTCCTTCTTCAATTAAAGTGCCCGCAAATACTGTATCCTCTTTTTTTACTCTTCTAGATAGTGGTTCACCTGTAAAACTAGCTTCATTGACCATGGCTTCTCCATCTTCGATTTCACCATCTACAGGAATCATACTGCCCGTTTGAACAACAACGATATCTCCTTTATTCAATTGATCCATTGGTATTTCTCGTTCTAGACCATTTTCCAATATCCAAACCTTATCAAATTGAATAGATAAACTCTGTGATAATTCAAGCGTAGTCTTTTTACGTGTATAATCCTCTAATAAATCTGAAATATTCAATAACATCATGATATTTCCTGCTACATTGAAATTTCTTTGCAGCAAACTTATTGAAATGCTAGCCGCATCTAAAACAGGTACATTTACTTTCATTTGTGCCAATGAGCGCAAACCTTCTTTTACAAATCGAATCGATTTATAAATTGTCAAAGCATTTCCAATTCCTGTTGGTAAAAACCATCGAATCAAATACCGCTTTCCAATAATTTTTACAAACCGCATTGTATATTCATGATTCATAGCCTTCACTTCTTGGCTTTGTTCATGTAAAACAATACCTGTCGTATCTGCTTCTTTTAAATAGGAAATATCCATATCTTTTAATCGATTCAACAAGCTTTCTCGTTGATCGTTTGTATAAGTAATTAATACAGAACCTATAATGGAATTCACTTCCACATTTTGAATCATCGACCAATTGCTAAGATCTCTTTTAAGAATTTCGCCTTGTATTTTTGTAAAAATATCTCGCCCATAACGAATCCTCATTCTTCCAGGAAGGTCATGGGCGATTGTAAAACTAGACATCAATGATTATCCTTCGTTTTTCACTTTAGCTTCTTCTAATAGATCTTTAGCATCCTCTTTGATTGTTTCATACTTGCAAGTTGTATCTTCTTTAAGCTTCATCCCCCCAGCTAAACCTTTAACTGCTAAATCATGGGCTGTATCACTCTTTAAAAATTTACTACCTGCAACATATGCTGCTGCTCCTCCAATAAAAGTCCATAGAGTTTTATTTTTTAATCCATCTTTCATGTTTAATTCCTCCTATATGTCGTCATACTACCATTGTAAAAATGAGAATTCAAGACTTTTGTAAGTCCTGCCAAACCACTTTATTCATTCGATTTTAAACTCGATACCATATCAATCTTTTTGATTTTAGAAGCTAAAATATGATTCATCACATAGGAAACAATAAATGTACCTAAAATCGCATAAACGTAAGATATTGTTTTTATACTCGCATTAAAATCAAAACTGTCCGATAAAGCATTTTTGTAGATATAATCTAGCATCACATAGCCTAGTGGCAATCCAATTAAAATCGCAAATATACTAATCCAATTGTTTTGTTTTACATAAATATCTCGAATTTGCTTATCCTTAAATCCCAATACTTTTAATGTCGCAAACTGATATTCTTTTTCACTATAAGAAAGAACACCTAAGTTATACAAAATCACAGCACCTAAAATAACCGCAAATACAATCAATAAAACAACCATTGATTTCATTGTTTCTAACATTGTTTCTATACCTTCTCGAATAGAAGCAATAGTTGAAACTTTTGAAACACCATCCACTTTCTTAGCTTTCTTATTCGTATATATAGAATTAGGACGATATTTTAAACCTAAAGACTCATAATATTTTCTAGACATATTAAATTGTTGATTTTGTGGATCTCGATTCAATCCTACAATTTCAGAAGTATACCATGTATCGTTTCCAACCACATGCCACGTAATGGTATCTCCTTTCTTTAATCCATAGGTTTCGGCTAATTTTTCTGTAACATAAATACCAGTATTCTTTAACTTCATCAAATTCTTATTGTGATCTGTATAGGCAACCATTCCTTTCGAATCGTTAATTGTCAGTGCTTTTGTGAGTGTTTTTTGTTTCACTTTAAATTCCACATATGTATCTTGTGTTGTTTTGTTTCCGTATAAATTGACTAAATGATCATATTGTTCTTGGGTATACGTATTTTGTAAAGAAATTTTAGTCTGATATTGATTTAAGATATCATATTCCCAATCTAAATAAGCACGCATCGAATCATATAAACCAAAAGCACATACTAGAAGCATTGTACAACCAACAATTCCACATAGGGACGCAAAGGTTCTTGCCTTATTTCGAGCAATATCTCGGATATTCCATTTCGTTGATAATTTTGCATTTTTAAAGCGCAACGTCCAATCCAAGTTTTTACCTTTGAGTTTTGGCATTTCAATACGCAAAGCCTGACTTGCACTTTCTTTTAAAATAGAACGGCTTGATAAATAACTTACAACAGAAATACACAAAACAGAAATAGCTGCAACAAAATATACAATCGGTAAGATTACAATTGTCGCATTAGGCATTTCAAAATACTCAATTTCAGTGTTTAAAAAGTAATTTCCAATCGTTATTGATCCAATAATAACACCAACTACACTCGCAACAAGACTTACTATAAGGCCAAAACTAATATAGTGAGTATAAATTTTAAAATCCGAAAATCCAATGGCTTTTAATGTTCCAATTTGAACTCTTTGTTTTTTCACAAATCGATTCATCGTGCTCATCACAGATAAGATTGCGATCAATAGAAACATAGCTGTAAATACACTTGAATATGTTTTTCCTTCATCGACTTCCGATTGATATTTGACATAAGATGCATTGGAACTTCGATTTGTTATAGATAACACGTTTGAATCTAATTTTTTAATATCTTTTTTTATTTGATTTTCATATTTAGTAGAATCAATATCAATATAGGCTTTATTAAATACAACAGGAATATTCATTTGATTTTCATAAGTATCTTTTGAAATATAAATAAATCCATAACGATTATGACTTGGAAACAATTCTGTACTATCTTTTACGAAATAAACGTGATCTGGCGTATTCACCAAGCCTTCAATTTTGACTTTGATAGTTTGATTTGAAATCACAAGTTTAAGTGTATCCCCTACTTTAATATTCAAATAATCTGCCAAATAACTATCTAGCCATGCTCCATTCTTTTTATTACTAAAACCTTTTCCAGAAATTACACTCATTTTAGATATGGTATTTTCTTCAATCACATTTGTTTCTAGATTTACATCTTTATATCCTTTTAATTTAGCATTCGCACAATAAGCACGATTTACATCCTTTACATGATAAATGGATGCATAATCGTCAAGATTTTCTTGTGTGATATTTGTTGATGTGACCCATAAGTCTTGTAGATTGTTTTGTTTATAATATCTTTTTGCACTCAAATCCATACCATCCATATATGCATGGATACCAGAAAAAGCCATCATGCCGATAAGAACCATTAAAAAAACAGTAAAGAATTGAGCTTTATATATCCATAAATCCCTAAAAAGTTTTTTATACAATCTCATTACCAATTCACCTCATCAATATTTTTTTGATGATCATTCAATGAATTTTCAACAATTTGACCATTCTTCACTCGGATGATGCGATCAGCAATATCGGCAATCAATGCATTATGAGTTACAATCACAACCGTATTTTCTTGTGCACATTTTTTTAATAACTTTAATATTTCAACACCTGTCTTTGAATCTAGAGCTCCTGTTGGTTCATCACATAAAAGCAATTTAGGGTTTTTTGCGATCGCCCTTGCGATAGAGACACGTTGTTGCTCCCCACCAGATAGTTGATTAGGAAATTTATTTCGGTGATCATACAATCCTACTTCTTTTAGAATTTTATTTGTATCTCTAGGATTTTTCGTGACATCTTTAATTAAATCCACATTTTCTTTGACAGTTAATGTAGGTAAAATATTATAAAACTGAAAAATAAAGCCAATTTTATCCGCTCTATATTGTGTTAATTCTTTTTGGGAATAAGAACTGATTTCTTGATTATCAATATGTACCCTTCCTGTAGTAACCGTATCCATTCCACCCATGATATTTAACAAGGTAGATTTTCCTGCACCACTTGGGCCCAAAATAACAACAAGCTCTTTTTCTCGAATCGAGAAAGATACATCCTTTAATGCATAAAACGATTGTTCATCTGTTTTATATTCTTTTGTTACATGTTCAAATTGAATACATTCTTTCATATCCATTCTCCTTTTGTTAGTCTGAACTAACTATCTACAGTATACACGAACAAATTATAAAAAAAAAGACACTTTCGTGTCTTTAGATGTTGCTCCAAAATATCTATAAATTAAGAAGCATTTAGATTTCAAAAGTCTAGAAGTAAGAAAAAAATTGTGAAAAGAGCAACATTCTCTTGAAATCTATTTAGTGGATAGTTAGATAAAACTAACTATCATTAGTTTATCCCATTCTATTTATCATGTCAATAAAAAAACTGTCAAATTGACAGTTCTTAAGCATTTAGTGCTGCTTTAGCTTCTTCACAAAGTTTTGAGAAGCCTTCAGCATCATGAATAGCCATCTCACTTAACATCTTACGGTTGATTGAGATATTTGCTAATTTTAATCCATGCATTAAACGAGAATAAGATAAATCATTCATACGCGCAGCTGCATTAATACGTGTAATCCAAATTTTACGCATATTTGATTTTAACTTACGACGATCGTTGAATGCATATTTAAATGAGTGCATTACTTGCTCATTTGCAGTTTTATATAATGTATGTTTTGATCCAAAGTAACCTTTGGCAAGTTTCAACACTTTTTTTCTACGAGCGCGTGAAACTGTTCCACCTTTAACTCTTGCCATTCTCTATATCCTCCTTATTACTTAACTAACATTTCCTTAATACGTTTGTAATCTGTAGCATGTACAGTAGCTGGTTTAGCTAAGTGACGACGTTGTTTCTTAGTCTTTCCATGGAAACGGTGAGATGTATAAGCATGTGATCTCTTTAATTTTCCAGAACCTGTCTTTTTAACACGTTTTGCTAATCCTCTGTGGCTCTTCATTTTAGGCATAGTCTAGTCCTCCTTACTGTCTACTTCTTTTTAGGTGCCAACACTGTTGACATCGTATTCCCTTCCATTGAAGGTTTCTTTTCAACGATAGCTATATCATCCATAGCTTCGAGGAAATCATTCATGATCTTACGACCAACTTCTAAACGAGTGATCAATCGACCACGGAATCGCATATCAATCTTTACTTTCATGCCCGATTCGATCCATTTAGACGCATGTCTTACCTTTGTTTCAAAATCATGTGTATCGATAATTGGCGATAAACGCAAAGATTTAACTTCAACAACATGTTGTTTACGTTTAGCTTCTTTCGCTTTCTTTTGTTGTTCAAAATGATAACGACCATAGTCCAAAACCTTACATACGGCTGGACGAGCTTTTGGAGCTACACACAACAAATCTAGATTTTGCTTATAGGCAATATCTAACGCTTCTTTTTTTGACATAACGCCCAATTGTTCACCATTCGCATTAATGACTAAAACTTCTTTAAAAGGAATTTTTTCATTAAACAAATCGTCATTCACATTGTTTGGGGCAACTTTTCTGTTATTGATATTCGACACCATCCTTTATTCTTCACAAAAAGAAAATGGGCACAGTACGCACCCATCACTCTTAAACGAATTCAAACTGAATTGGCTCTATAACCCATGTCCTTAAGACATCAGGTGAGAAGGGGCGCTTCTATCTTTCCATTTCTTTTACTTGAGAATGATACCATAAAAAATTTGAATGTACAAGCGTTTTTTATAATTTATGGTAAATTGGTTTCATACGATCAAACGTACAATAATATTCAAATCCAATTTCCCTTAAAATATCTTGTGCTTCATCAACATAAGCACCTAAATGCGATTCCTTATGAGAATCACTACCAATTGTTATAATAGTACCACCCAATTCTTTATATAATTTTAAAATATCTCTAGAAGGTTGTGTATCTTTTAATTTATAACGATGATAAGACGTATTTAGTTCAATACCCTTTCCATCTTGAATCACTTGTTTAAGAATTTTTGTGATAATAGGCTTCACCTTTTCAAAAGGATATGCGCCACATGGATCATATCGAACTATAAGATCCAAATGAGCTAAACAACTATAGTTTTTATAATGACAAACTAAATTATACAATTCATTATAATATTGTTCATTATATTCTTGCTGTGTCTTTCCGGCCTGGTAATCACCTGTCCAAAATTCTTTATCCTCAATTTGATGAATTGACAACAAGATAAAATCAAAATCATATTTTTTAAACAAATCCTCATACTTTTGTATTGTATGCATCTGCATACCAAATTCTAATCCAATTTTAATTGTAATTTGGTCTTTATATTTTTCCTGTAGAAAATGAATTTTTTCTACATACTTTGGGTAATCTACATTTGCCAAATACATCCATTCTGGCTCACCAGATCCACCTCTTCTTTTTTCTACACCATTCGGATCATCCCAATCCTTCTTAATCCCATAATCCACATGGTCTGTAAAACAAATTTCAGATAATCCCTTAGAAATCGCATCCTTTACAACCTGTTCCATTTCATAATTAGAATCATCACTAAACTCACTATGTACATGATAATCAACAAGCATATAAACTTCCTCCACATCTACGCTCATCATACTCTAAAATAAATTATCATACAAAAAAAGTAGAAACCATAGATACAATTTTCCAATATAGACTAGAAAATCATTTTTACACTTGAAACTTTTAGACACAAAAAAAGTTCCTCTCGGAACTTCATTTTCTAAATGGTGGACTCTTGGGGATTCGAACCCCAGACCCACTGATTAAGAGTCAGTTGCTCTGCCAGCTGAGCTAAGAGTCCATTTATCAGTGCCCATCTATAATAGCACACTGATTTCTTCTTTTCAAGAGAAAAATTAAGAATTTATCTCCTCGATGCGAGCCATTTTTTCCTCCCACTCATTCATCAAAGCCGTAATTTCATTATGTTTATCATCGATTTGTGCATCTAGTTCTTCCATTTTCCGATAATCCTGATAATATTCAGGTTCATATCGAAGTTCTCTTAAAGCCTCCAAATCTTCCTCAGCTTCATCTAATAATATTTCCAATTTCGCAATTCGATTCTTTAAAGACTTTACATCCGCAAAAGATACTTTTTGCTCTTTAATTTCAACCTTTTCTGTTGATTCAACTAAAGTAGCATTTTGTTTCTTTTCAATAAATTCTTCATAGCCTAAATCATAAACATGACTTCCCTTTTCATCCATCTCCAAGATTCGAGTCGCCATTTTCTTTAAAAACATACGATCATGAGATACAAATAAAATAGTACCGTCATATTGTTCAAGAGCCATTTCTAACGCTTCTTTTGCCGGAATATCCAAATGGTTTGTAGGTTCATCTAAAAGTAAAACATTATCATGATTCATCATTAATTTTGCCAAAGCTAAACGCACTCGTTCTCCACCCGACAAATCATTCACCTCTTTAAACACTTCATCTTGTGTAAATAGAAAGCTAGCTAAAGTATTACGAATTTGTGTCTGCGTTGCATTTGAATCACAATCCCACAACTCATCTAAAACAGTTTTATTCGATTTCATTTGAGCACTCTCTTGATTAAAATAGCCAACATCAATTTGATGCCCAAACTTAAAGGATCCAGACAAACTTGGAATTTCTTTAGCCAAAGTTTTAATCAAAGTACTTTTACCAATACCATTTGCACCAACGATTGCCATTCTTTGCCCTTGCAACAAATGAAAAGTAACATTCGACAATTCCTTATCATACCCCACAGACAAATGATCTACTTCTAATACTTGTTTTCCGCCTTTTCTTGCACAACTAAAATGTGCTTTCATTTGCGAACGATCACTTGCACTATCTTCTACTTTATCCATTCGATCCAAATATTTTTGTTTACTCTTGGCAAAGGCCGCCTTACTTTTCTTATATCTAAATTTCTCAATCAAACTTTCTAAACGCGCAATTTCCTGCTGCTGACGCACATACGCCTCATGATTCTTTTTCAAATATTCTTCTTTTGCCTTTAGATAATGAGAATAATTACCAACATATCGAGTGGTCTTTCCAAATTCAATTTCCACAATTTCATCCACCACATGATCTAAAAACATACGATCATGACTTACTAAAACCACCGCAAACGGATAATGTTTTACATAATTTTCTAACCACTCTATAGATTCAATATCCAAATGGTTTGTAGGCTCATCAAGCAATAAAATGTCTGGCTTTGTTAATAAAAGCTTAACCAATGCAATTCTTGTCTTTTGGCCCGAACTAAATTGAGATAGCTTCTTGTTTAAATCATCCTCTTCAAATTGAAAATGATAAAAAACATTTTTTAGTTCTACATCATATTGATAACCATTTAAAGCCTCAAACTTAGACTGCAACACATCATATTTTTCCAATTGTTTCTCACTCGAATCCACTTTTAAAATTTCAGCTTGTGCTTTTAATTGTTTCTCTAGTTCACGAACTGCATCAAAAGCCGTCAACAATTCTTCATATACAGTTTTTTCTTCATCCACAAAAGTAATCTGAGCTAAATATCCAATCTTTGTATCATTTGAAAATATGCAAGTTCCGGCATCCAAACTTTCTTGTCCACAAATTATTTTCATCAAAGTTGTTTTCCCACAACCATTACGCCCTACTAATGCGATTTTTTCATTATCACGAACTTGAAAATTTGCTTGTTTCAAAACAACTTTTGCCCCAAACGACTTTTCAACATTACTTACTTGTAGTTTCACTTTTATCACCCTTTATATCAAAATAATCACAAATGCCTTTTACTAAATATTTCGTCATTTGTTTTTGATTCGCATTAAAATTTGTCACACTCTCACTATTATTAACACTCGCAAAAATGAAATAAAGACCATACATCCCATACACTTTAGAATATTGTGCATTTCCATATACATTGCCAGCATACGTAGCCTTGCCACCGCTCTCTCTTAATTGAGGATACAATTCGAGCTGTGTATATTCATAATTATCATTCATTTTAAATGAATCACTTAAAACACCTGTTTGCTGAGTTTTATCCGAACGTGCATTATAAATACCCAGTCCTTTTTGTTCAAACATATACGCAATTCGATTGCCTAAAGTACTATTTGTAAATGGACTTACCAATATATATGGCGCATTGACATCTTCATCCAAACTTGCCCCAAGTGCTAAATACAATTTTGCACCAGAATCATAAGCTCTGGAAATCCGGCTATCATCTCCATAATAGCCAATTGTTTCGTTTTCTTTTCTTAAAATTTTAACTTTCAAGCCATATGATTCAAGTTCCTTTTTTACTTTCTTAGCAAACTCTAAAGAAGTTATTTGTTCATCCATCAAAGAAGAACTTCCCCCATAATCAACATATTGCGTTTCATAATCAATCGAATTTCCTGTAGGATCAATCACTACATCATATACTTGTTTTTTAGGTTCTTCCTTACTCACAAATAAAAACGCATAATTCTTGTCAAAAGTAACATCATACTCTTTTAAAGCGTTCTTATTGGCAACAAATTTCACTTTCTTCACAAAGCCTTCATTGCGCATTGTCACTAGAGACTTTGCCTTGATAACATCTGAAAAATAGATTCTTTGTTTTTGGTAATGATCATATGTATATAATTCATAAATCCCTTCCTCTAGCGCCCCCATGTCTATACCCGAATCCACTTTTCCAGAAAATGTAAAACTTGTCAATTCGTCTGTTGCGATATTACGAAGCATAAGATTATTTCCTTGCATAGGATCGCTCGCTTTACCATCATACGCATTTTGATATAATGTCAAAGTTTGACCATAAACAACATAATCTTGCATTTCATAAGCTCCATCAAACTCAGTTTGAACATTTTGTTTAATCCCAGATTGACTCACTTTCATATTCGATTTTTGTATGTATAAAAAGACAGAAACACAAACAATCGAAGCAATAACGATCATTAGTATTAATGTCATTACATTTTTTTTATTTACTTTTCTCATACCTATATTTATACCATACAAAAAACAGGTATTCAAAGAAATACCTGTCAAATTTTAGAATACTAAATTTCTTGGTGTTCTAGGATAAGGTTGTACATCACGAATATTTGATACACCACTTAAATACATCAACATTCGATCAAATCCAAGTCCAAATCCTGAATGTTTACATCCTCCAAAACGACGTAAATCCAAATACCATTGTAGCGTTTCTTGTTCCATATTCATTTCTTTCATACGATTTACTAAAACATCATATCTCTCTTCACGTTGTGAACCGCCTACAAGTTCTCCAACATATGGAACTAATAAATCACATGCGGCAACCGTCTTATTGTCATCATTTACACGCATATAGAAAGCTTTAATATCTTTTGGATAATCCGTTAAGAATACTGGACCATTTACAATCTTTTCACAAATGTAACGCTCATGTTCACTTTGAAGATCCATTCCCCAGAAAATATCTTGATTTTCAAATTGATCTTTTGCCTTTAACAAATGTTCGATAGCCGCCGTATAAGTCATTCTTTCAAAATGCGAATTTGCGACATGCGTTACACGATTGATACATTCCTTATCAATCATGCTCGCAAAGAATTCCATTTCTTCTTTAGCATGTTCTAAGCAATAATTGATACAATATTTAATCATTTCTTCAATACAATCCATGTTATCGGCTAAATCCGCAAAAGCAAGTTCTGGTTCAATCATCCAGAATTCACTCGCATGACGTGTCGTATTTGAATTTTCAGCGCGGAAAGTAGGGCCAAACGTATATACATTGCGATATGTTAAGGCAAATGGTTCAACGTGCAATTGACCAGAAACTGTTAATTGAGCATGTTTTCCAAAGAAATCCTTTTCATATTTGTCATCTTTACGTGTCGTAACTGTAAAACATTCACCAGCACCTTCTGCATCATTTCCTGTGATTTCTGGAGTATGGATATAAACAAATCCTCGATCTTGGAAGAATGTATGAATAGCCATACTTAAAACACTTCTTAATCGAAACATCGCATAATATGTATTCGCTCTAGGACGAACATGAGGTATTTCTCTTAAGAACTCAAAACTATGACGTTTTTTCTGTAAAGGATAATCATGATCGCATAATCCCAAAACACTTACACTCTCAGCTTGAATTTCAAAAGGCTGCTTTGCTTGTGGAGTACAAACAAGTTTTCCTACTACTTCAATAGCTGAACCTGTCGTGATTTTAGAAATCTCATCAAAATTTTCTAATCCATCCGCATATACAATTTGAACATTGGAAAATGTTGTTCCATCATTCAAGGCAATAAAGCCAACGGCTTTTGAATTACGATTTGTACGCACCCAGCCTTGTAATGTAATACTTTGACCTTCATAATCTGTATACGATTCTTTTAATTTTTTTAATAACATACTCTTCTCCTTTAAAAATAAAAAAACGCTCCTAAATATAGGAACGATTATTACCGCGGTACCATCCTAGTTCATTTAAAAAAATGCAACCTCTAAGAATTTAACGCATCCCAAACGAAACTGTCTACTCTTATTTCTCCAGTTTAACTCCATAGCTGTTCTCTGATCAATCCTTCATATTCCTTTTCACCAAACAGGAACTCTCTTTAAATCATGAATGATAGGTTTCTATTTCGACGTTTTTGTTTCTAACGAATTGGTAATAAATACTAATTCTTGTATTGATGATACCACATCAATACTTTTAATGACAACCCCTTTTGGAACCAAAAAATGTTGATGAGTAAAATCAACAATACCTGTAATACCCACTTCAACAAGTTTATCAACCGTTTCTTGAACATCATGAGAAATTGTTAAAATCGCAATACGACATCCTTCTGGAATTTTTGTATCTAATTCAGACATTGGATAAACTTCAACACCAAATTGCATTCCACATTTATTAGGATCCGCATCAAAAGCACAAGCGATTTCACCAACCACATAATCCCATTTATTATAGTTCATTAGAGCACGACCTAAGTTACCTGCTCCGACTAAAATAATCTTTTCATCAAAATCAACACCAAGTTGGCTATTAAAAATCTCAATCAATCGATCTACATCATACCCATAGCCTTGTTTTCCTAAATTCCCAAGAAAAGAAAAATCCCTACGAATCGTAGTTGGTTCAATATCAACAAAGCTAGATAATTCTTTTGACATAATACGCTCAACGCCATTCTTTTGTAACTTTCTTAAAGCTTTAAGATAGACTGGATAACGTTGTAAAGTTGCCTTTGGCACATTTTTATTCTGCATGTTCATCACCTTCATAATAATAGCACATTTGTGAAATATTTTACAAGCTTAACGAATTTACAATAAAAGAAAAAAGCTCAAATCTGAGCTTTTTTAAGGATTTGTTTTATATCTATCTGAAATTGAATTCTAGAAAAAATATGAGAATCTATATTTAATAACGCCGAATCTACACTTTTACTTTTCAAATCCAATTCCTTTTGATATGCATAATCCATTCCATATTCATAATAAAAAATAAGTCCGATTACCCATAAAATACTTAAGCCAATCAAACTAAGTGCAAAAGAGAAATGAAACAACAACACAAAGAAGACAAGAAGAAAAATAAAAACAAATGTATCTATATAAATAAAATGGATATATTTTCGTAAACGAAAGCGTTCATAAAATGGTTTTTTTAAATCTAAAAACGCTTTATTAACATCATCATAATTTTCGCTAAATTCAATCAGATGAATCCTTTTATTTTTTTTCTTTGTATCTTTTACACTTTGAATCTGTTGCATACGATACACACAATAGTACATGGCATCTTTCTTTTGTTCTTTTAAAAATTTATTGTAGTAAAGCTCCAACAATTTCAAATAATCATTATCTGAAATTTCTTTACCAACCATATTGAAAGCGATTGTCTCCAACCTTTCAGACAATACATCTGAAAAGATTAAAATGTTATTTTCGCTTCGCCTTTCAATTTGTTTTAGAGCTCCTAAAAAATGATCAGCCACGATAATTCTTTAATGCCTGTGCAATTTGATCTGGACAAGAAGTAGGTTTCATGCCACAAGTAACCCCCGATAAAGTTTGAATGACTTCATCTACACTTCTTCCTTTTAACAAGCATCCAATCCCCTTTAAATTTCCATTACATCCTCCAATTGCTTCAAAGCTTTGAATAATGCCATTTTCAATTTCAAAATTAAATTGACGTGAACAAACCCCTTTAGGTTGATAACTATACTTTTCCATACATACCTCCATGAATTCGATTTAACACTTGACTACATAATACCGCAATTAATATACCACTAATAATCGACATTGCCAAAAGAATCGGCAAGAACAACTGCATGAAATATTGTTGATAAATCATTGTAACCGCAATAACTTGTCCTACATTATGAAAGCTTGCCCCTAAAATACTGACACCATAAATTGTAAAACTCTTTGATTCATATCCTATCAACATAGCAATACAAGCGAATATCCCACCACTACAAGATAACCAAAAAGAAACAGAAAATAAAGTTCCTTGCATAAGAGATGCTAAAAATATACGCATCAAAGATACGATTACCATCGATTTCTTATCATACATATAGAGTGCAAATAAACTTGCGATATTGGCAAGACCAATTTTATATCCGGGAACAATCATCACCACGGGAACAAAGCTTTCCAGAAGCTGTAAAACGATGCCTACCGCAACAAGAAATGCTAATAACACACTTTTCTTTGTATTCATCATTGAATCACCGTATCCTGACTGGATTCCTTTTCAATCTGAACAACCGTTTCATTAGGTAAACATACTATTGGAATATTAGAATCTGAAACATAACCTTGCTTTGAACAATAATGATGAGGACTATTTTCCTGATACACACGTATCGCTCCATTTTTCACTTGTATATGCACTTTTCCCAATTTTCCATCCACTTCATATTTGGCATTTTTATTCAATGAAATCCTTAACACTTCCTTTTGTTTCACTTTCACACTTGCATATTCGCCCGATTTTGTATTTGAAAACAAAGGAATACAAAGCAGCATTGCCACAAGCATAATACAAACAATTAACGTTTTATCTGCACGATTCATTATTCAACAACCACCGAAACATTTTTCGTCACACTATTGCCAAAGCGATCCGCAATTTTAACCACAATATCTTGTGTTCCAACCTGGCTTGTATCTACATTGGCTTCAAAATTAACTCCTGACAAATCAGATGCATGAAAATAAGAATTCCAATCAATATTTGATCCTTGCGCCACTGTAATTTGGTTCACATCATCCACACAAACAGGAGCTACAGTATCTTTTACTTTAATCACAAATGGAATTTCTTGTTTTCCATTAACGATTGAAAAATCATATTCACCAACAACCAAATAGTCAAGTCCTGACGTTACAAAACGATTATCCACTTTTTCAATTCCCACACTATTAGAAATCACTTTTAATCGAGTTGAATCTGTCGCATTTTTAACATATAAAGTAGGATTGGCATAAATATCTTTACCAAGTTCAATCGTAAATGTTTGTTTCTTTAATTGAACCCCGCTTGTACATCCGCTTAGAAGAAATAGACATAAAAAACATATAAAACCTTTACGCATCCAATCCCTCCTTTAGTGAATTTGCCATCTCTTTAATTTTGGCCAATCGATGTTTCATACCCGACTTTGAAATTTCTTCATTAAATTTATTTTTACACTCAACACACAGTTCATTTAAATTGGCTTCTGGAAATTCTTTTCGAATTTCCATGGCTCTTCTAATTTTTTCAGGAATAGTAATACGACTTTCATTTTCTTCTAAAAACGCAATCGCATCCAACTGTGATTTGGCAGCCTTTAAACTTTTCATTTCATTCGCTACTTCGCAATTATCAAGTCTTGTGATTTGATTATAAAAATCACGTTGAATTCTTGAATCCTCAAATTCAAACAACGCATTGCTTGCGTTACATAAGCGTAAAAAGTCCGCAATCTTATCTCCAGCCTTAATATAAGTCACATATAAATTTTTACGTTCAATAACCTTTGCCGGTAAATAAAATCGCTGCATTAGTTTTTGAACACTTAATGCAAGTTCTTTTTCCTGACTTGACATTTCTAAATGGTAATTGGTAGATTTTGGCGAATTAATACTTCCACTTGCTAAAAAACAACCTTGAAGATAGGCTCGCGCCATCTTTTCAGAACGAACCATTTTTGGACTTGGCGTATACCTAAGTCCATTATCTGTTAATATTTGAAGATCTTCTAAAATTTCAGTTGCCTTATCATAAACTTGTATACGATATATATTATTCTTTTTTAGTTTCATTTTTTTAAGCACCGAAAGCCTAGGGTCAACATCATATAAACTTTTCATAATTTGAAATACATGCTTGGCGATTGTCGCATTTTCTGTTTGAAAAGAAAGATACATCCCTTGCCAATTCATGTTCAAACTTGCACGCATTTGAAACAAAGCACAAAGTTGTGCCTTTTTCATTTGGGAATCCATGTCTAACGTACATATTTCCTTTTTTATCTCACTAGTAAATGACATAGAATCCTCCCTTATTCTAAATATATCTTAATAATTCTTCGACAACATTTTTTACAGCCAAAGGATTATGTCGAATTCTCCTCAACTCATCTAAACTCAATAAATCTCTCTGTATGATATCATAGTCTACTGCATCATTTCCAATACAAATTGGATAGCTTTTTTGTTTCGCATACATTTCTAAAACATCTTCTGGTAATTCAGATTGATTCACTACAACTAAATCTACCGGATGTTTAAAAGAATGTTTTTCAATCGCCCGAATATGATCTTGTACCGTATAATAATCTGTTTCTCCAGGTTGACTCATTGCGTTACAAAAATAAATTTTCTTACAAGGATTTTTATGAATAGTTTCTGAAATTTCTTTTATAATCAAATTTGGCATAATGGAAGTATATAAAGATCCTATCCCATATATAATTAAATCCGCATCTTGTATAGCACTTAAAGCTTGTTCATATGGTTTTACTTTTTGTTTATAAAACACATGATCTATACTATTAGATACGGTTGGAATATTTTTCTCTCCTCGCACTAAGGTTCCATCTTTCATCATGGCATATAAAGTAACGATATCCAAAGTACTTGGAAGAATTGTACCTTTCACTTTTAATACACGACTAATCGATTCAATAGCTCCCATAAAGGAACCTGTTGTATTCATAAGCGCTAAAAAGATCAAATTTCCTAAATTATGTCCTCCTACATCTTCATTTCCTTCAAATCGATAATTTAAAAGGTCAGCAAAAAAACTTTCATCTTCTTCATTGGCCATAGCGCATAATACATGTCGTATATCGCCAACAGCAGGAACATTATAGATATCTCGAATACGTCCTGTACTTCCCCCATCATCTGCTACGGTAACGATGGCTGTTAAATTGACATCCTCTATTTTTTTCATCCCTTTCAACATACTTGAAAGGCCCGTTCCTCCACCAATCACTACTATATTTTTCATTCTTCTTCGGCTCCTATATCACGATGAGATTTAAAACAACGATATTTATCTTTATATGTAGAATATAGCCAGTTACAAATCGATACTGAACGATGCTGCCCACCTGTACATCCTACCGCAACAATAATATGCGATTTATTCTGTTTTTCATACGATGAAAAAACAAAATCACAATAATTTTTTAAACGTCCAATAAATTCTTTTGTTTCTTCTTTTTCCATCACATAATCATAGACTTCTTTTTGATTTCCTGTTTTATCTCTCAAATTTGGATCATAAAAAGGATTCGGCAAAAAACGAACATCAATGACCATATCTGCATCCATAGGATTTCCATGTTTAAAGCCAAAAGATTGGAAGGTAATCGTAAAAACACTTTTTTGGGCACTTTTAAAACGATGCATTACACGATTTGCCAAGGCAGAAGTCGAAAGTTTTGTCGTGTCAATATGAATTGTATTTTGTGAGTTTTCTTGTAAAGGATCCAAAAAATCTCTTTCAATTTCAATAGCGTCTTCAAGAGTAGAGGCCAAACCATTGGCAATCATTGGATGTTGTCTTCGTGTAAATCGATATCGCAAAAGAAGCGTTTCATCACTACAATCCAAAAACAGAATTTGTAATGGACAATTAATATTATCAAAATAATCAACAAAGGCCTGATAATCAATAGCGCTCACACTAAAGGCAATATAACGATATTTTTTTTCATCCTTTTTTAATAAAGTTTCTAAATCATCTAATAATTCTTTTGGAAAATTATCAATACAATAGTATCCCATATCTTCTAACGCATTCATTGCACTTGATTTACCCGCACCAGACATTCCTGTTACCAACACGATTTTTTCGACCATAATATACCTCCTAGCACTTTTTTTCCATTATAACAACATTTGCACTTGAGTACAATTTTGAGCTAAACTATCCATATGGAGGAATTCTATGAAACCCTGTATTTTTTTAGATATTGATGGTGTAATCAATCCAAGTTGCCATCAAGCCCAATATAAAATCGATTATTCTTTGCCAGATAAAATTGCCAAAGAAAAAAAGAACCCAGAAATCGCAAAATTAAACATGTATCTTGTAAATCAAGTCTATTATAACTTTCATCCAGAAAGTATTACTTATATTCATAAGCTCATTGAAGAATTTGATGCGAATATTGTTATCACTAGCTCTTGGCGTATCATATATTCTTTAAATGAACTTAAAGTCCTATTTTCCATTTTTGATCTAGGTCAATATATCCATGGAGTAACCCAAAGAATTTCACCTCGTATGAATGCGATTCAATCTTATATTGACAAAAACAACATTCAAGCCTACTTGATTTTAGATGATTTTGATATGTCAAGTAATTTTGATTATCATTTTATTTATGTTCACAACTATTTCAAGGAAAAAGACTATCAAGACGCTAGATATGCCCTATCCATTCAGCTAGGAGAATCATCGTGAAAAAAAAGATTCTTTATACCTTTCTTACACTTTTTAATATGGGATTAATATTTTATTTTTCAAGTCAAAATGGAGACCAGTCCAATATCACAAGTGGGTGGTTTCAAAACTTTCTACCCTTTTCGATGTTTGTGATACGAAAAATGGCTCATTTTACCATTTATGCACTATTAGGTTTTAATTCATATCAAATGTTAAAAAGCTATAAATGCAAAAATTGTTTTATATACAGCCTTTGTATATGTATACTCTATGCGATAAGTGATGAATCCCATCAATCTTTTATTGATGAAAGAAGTCCTCAAGTGAGGGATGTGTGTATAGATTCTTGTGGTGCTTTATTTTCTATTAGCCTTCTAAAATTAAAGGACAGATTTCGATAATCCGTCCTATTTTTTATATGTTTTTGCCAAGAATTTTTCAGCATCTACCACAAATCGACTGTGTTCACCTTTTCCGATGGATTTCCCATTTTGAAAGGCTTCCACTTCAAAATCAATTTTACGACCTTTCACATTAATCATTTTTGCTACAATCTCTATCGTTGCTTCTAATGGGCTTGCCATGTCATGAGTAACATTCATTTTAATACCCACACTTGTTTTACCTTCTTCTAAATCTAAACAAGCACAAGCTGCTTCTTCCATCCACGCAATCATTTGGGGTGTTGCTAATACTTCTAGTGACCCACTTTTCATTGCACAAGCTAAATTTTCTTGTTTTACAACTCTTTCTATTTTTACTGTTTTTAGTTCCACATTGATATCCTCCCATCTCTTTAAAGTATACAAGGCAATTTTGAGATATGCTATAATAAATTTGGAAAGTGAGCTTTTTATGTATTCAAAACAAGAACAAAATCTTATTTTATTTCAAAAATCGAAGCGAAAAGTGCTAACACACTTAATCATATACTTTATTTTATTGTGCGTTTATTTTGGTGGAGTCTATTATTTATTTCATTCTATTGATCTATTGAAAATAGAAAGTAACAGTTTTAATACACTATTAATTGAGATTGGAGGATTCCAACTCTTACTATATGGCATGACGTTTGGTCTACTATTTCAAGGGAATAAATGGTTTCGACTCCTTTATTGGTTTGATGTATTGGTTAGTGTAGGAATGATATATTTTCCAATTTCTTACTTAATGAAAGACTTAAGTTCTATTCTTCCTTTCTTTGCCTTAATTGCTTGTATGTTATTAAAAATAGTATTCCTTCTTCAGATTGGTGGTTATTTAAAAAATGATCGTTGGGCCATTATCTTTTTTGATCATACAATTGAATTAGAAAGTGAAGATGATGATTGGATTGATCAAGAAACACGAAATGAAGATTATAAGAAGGCTACAAAATATGCGAATAAATTTGAAGAAAGTGATGAAGAAGATGAAGTCATCTATAAAGCCCCTTTAACATATCCTCAATTTGCCGTGCGCTTAGGTATTGTAGTGTACGCCAGCTTAATGGTTTTCCCTATTTTTTGCCAAATATTCGCAAATCTATTTGAGAGTATGGATATGCAAAAGGTGTTCGCA
>CAVGPK010000011.1:0-39694 GCA_963631155.1 bacterium
CAATAAAGCTATCTTCTTTTAAGCTAGCTCCACCAATTAATGCCCCATCAATATCAGGTTGTGCCATATATTCAACAATATTGTTTGGTTTAACACTTCCACCATATTGAACACGTACCTTTTCAGCAGCTTCTTCACCATACATAACCTTAACTTGATCACGTACAATCTTGCAGCAGTTTTCTGCAATTTCTACGGAAGCAGATTTTCCAGTTCCAATAGCCCAAATTGGTTCATAAGCAATAACCATTTCACCAACACATTTTGGACATAAATCAGCCAAAGAACCTTCTAATTCTTTACGGATAACTTCTTCTGATTTTCCTGCGTCATAATCAGCTTCTGTTTCCCCAACACATAAAATTGGAGTGATACCAGCTTTGATTAAACGTTTTGCTTTTTTGTTTACAGTTTCATCAGTGTCACCAAACATTTCACGACGTTCAGAGTGACCAATGATACAATATTTAACACCCATTTCCTCTA
Source organism: bacterium (assembly GCA_963631155.1). Lineage (GTDB taxonomy): Bacteria > Bacillota_I > Bacilli_A > Erysipelotrichales > Erysipelotrichaceae > Holdemanella. The sequence goes on from CAVGPK010000011.1 coordinate 487, forward strand.
ACATAGGAACGCTAACTTCACCAGTGAAAGCACCACTATCTTCAAAATGGCAGTTTTCAGCAGCAACAATTAAGTTTTTAGCTCCATCCAAAGCTGTTCTTAAATCAGTAAATGGACATCCAATTCCATAAGTTGCATTTTCAGTAGCAGCAACGCTATCAACAGCCTCAAAGAAAGCTTTTGTTTCAGCGTTGTTTTTATTCATTTTCCAGTTTCCAACAATAATAGGTTTTCTCATCTTACTATAATCTCCTTAATTACTTTTCGCTAATAATTGCGATACCAGGTAATGTCTTACCTTCCATGTATTCCAAACTAGCTCCTCCACCAGTTGAAACATGTGAGAATTTATCTGCATATCCTAATTGTTTTGCAGCCGCAGCAGAATCACCACCACCAATAACAGTAATCGCATCAGGTAATTCAGAAATAGCTTTACATACAGCCTCTGTACCAACCGCAAATTTCTTCATTTCGAATACACCCATAGGTCCATTCCAAACTACAGTTTTAGCACCTTCTAAAGTCTTTTTGAACAATTCAACAGACTCAGGACCAATATCTAATCCCATCCATCCATCAGGAATTTGTCCAGATTTACAAACTTGAGTATTTGCATCTTCACTAAATGCATCTGCAGCAACATTGTCACAAGGTAATACAAGTTTATCTCCAGCTTTTTCTAAGTATTCTTTAGCCAAATCTAATTTGTCATCTTCAACCAATGAAGTACCAATAGATCCACCTTGAGCTTTCATGAATGTATAAGCCATTCCACCACCGATAATAACTTTATCAGCTTTCTTTAATAAGTTATCAATAACATCGATCTTGCTAGAAACCTTTGATCCACCAATAATCGCAACAAAAGGATGAGCAGGTTCATCCACTGCTTTTCCTAACATTGTAACTTCTTTTTCTACTAAGAAACCTAAACCATTTTCTTTAATATTTGTAGGAATACCTACAGTAGAAGCATGAGCACGGTGAACAGAACCAAATGCATCTTCAACAAATACATCACCTAAGCCAGCCCAATAAGCACCTAATTCAGGATCATTTTTACTTTCTCCTGCTTCATAACGTGTATTTTGCATCAATACGATTTCTCCATCATTTAATGCAGCAACCGCATTCTCTAATTCTTCTCCACGAGTTGCAGGGCAGAAAGTTACTTTTGTATCTGGCAACAATTCTTGAAGACGAACCGCAACACATTCCAAATTGTTTTTTGCTTTGTCTTCTTCTGTTTTCACTTTTCCTAAGTGAGACATTAATACGACCTTAGCTTTGTTTTCTACTAAATATTTAATTGTAGGCAAAGCCATTACGATACGATTATCATCTGTGATAACACCATCTTTTCTTGGCACGTTAAAATCGCAACGTACAATAACCTTTTTACCAGCAACATCAAGGTCTTTAACAGTTTTCTTTGTCATGTATATTCCTCCTACTGTCATTTTTTGCACATCTATTATAACACTACATAAATTGATTGACTAGTTTTTCACAAGTAAAAAATTTCACAAAAAGCGCTTTCAATAGAAAAAACGTTCCTACTTATGGTAAGAACGTCCATTATTAATCATAAAACCACGGTAAATCTGCTCCAACATAAGCACACGCGTCATCAAATGAGTAAATGTTAAATCCGACAATTTCCAACGAAAATTCGAACGAGAAACTAACTCTGTACTTGGGCCAAGAGATCCTGCAATCACAAAAATAAGATTTGAATGCTCCATCTGCCAAGAATCGAGGGATTTGGCAAACGCCAAGCTATCCATCATCTTTCCATGCAAATCCAAAAGAATCACAAAATCAGAATCTGAAAGTTTTTCTAAAACCCTCTTTCCCTCTTTTTCCTTTACCAATGCAACCTCTTTTTCTCTAGAAACCTTATCATTAGCTTCATCCTTTACCTCAATCACATCCACCTTACTAAAAGCAGACAATCGCTTGACATATTCTTTTTCTAAGCCTTGTAATGCTTTATCTTTATTCTTTCCAATCGCAATAATCTTAATCAAGAACAGCCTCCGGACTAAATTTAGAAGTAAGAGCTACAACCTGTTCCTTTATCGACTTAGCATAGTCTTCATCGTTCTTTTTAAGAACATCAACCATCCATTTTGTCACCTGCTCAAATTCAGCCTCTTTAAAGCCACGACTCGTCATAGCAGCAGCACCTAAACGAATGCCTGAAGTAACAAACGGTTTTTGCGTATCATATGGAATTGTATTCTTATTACAAGTAATACCAGCCATATCCAATAATTTTTCAGCTTGTTTACCCGTCATCTCAATACTACTCATCACATCCACCATCAATAAATGATTATCACTACCACCGCTGACAACTCTAAAACCAGCCTCTTTAAAGCCTTTCACCATAACTTGAACATTCTTTAAAGTCTGCTCCATATACGCTTTAAAAGCAGGTTGGCTCGCTTCATATAAACATACACCCTTAGCCGCAATCACATGTTCTAAAGGTCCACCTTGCATACCAGGGAAGACTTTAGAATCCAACTTCTTCGCAAACTCTTCCTTGCAAAAAATCATACCACCACGAGGTCCACGTAACGTCTTATGTGTTGTAGTTGTCACAAAATCAGCATAAGGAATAGGACTTGGATGAAGTCCAGTCGCAACTAAACCAGCAATATGAGCCATATCCACCATCAAATACGCTCCACATTTATCGGCGATTTCTCTAAATCTTTTAAAATCGATAAAACGCGAATAAGCACTCGCACCAGCCACAATTAATTTGGGTTTATATTCCATCGCCTGCTTTTCCAAGGCATCATAATCAATCAATTCTGTCTTTGGATCTACTTTATAAGCTTCAAATTGATACAAAGTGCCCGAAAAATTTAAAGGATGTCCATGTGTTAAATGTCCTCCAGCACATAAATCCATTCCCAAAACTTTATCTCCAGGTTTTAAAACCGTTAAATACACACCCATGTTCGCTTGAGAGCCAGAATGAGGTTGAACATTCACATGCTCAGCACCAAATAAAGCACAAGCTCTTTGACGTGTTAATTCTTCCGCCTTATCCACATTCACACAACCACCATAATAACGTTTACCAGGATACCCTTCCGCATATTTATTTGTAAGACAGGAACCCTGCGCTTCCTTAACCTCGGCCGAAACAAAATTTTCGCTCGCGATCAATTCCACATTGTTCTTTTGTCTTTCTTGTTCTAAATCAATAATAGAAAACATTTCTGTATCTCTCATCTTCGAACACCTCCATCTAAATATACTATGGATTATAGCACAATCATTGAAACAAAGTTTAATTTTTTTCAATATTTTCAAATTCTTTCAATCGATGTTTTCAACTCCTTGATCACATCTCTATTTAACACTTTATAATCCTCTACACCCCCACAAAACAACTCTAAGCTTGCCGCATAAACTATATCACCATGATAGGGCAATAAACATGTCTTCACAAAAATAGGATACTCATTGTTCGCAATCAATCGATCAACACGATCCGCCAATCCTTTTACTAAATACACATGTTTATCATCTACAAATTGTGTATATCCACCCTCAAATTTATGGATCATAAAAGACTTGCGAATACCATAACTAAAATTTTTAACCACTTCTAAATTCTGTAAAGATAGATTTAACGGATTCGCTTCACAATATTCCATGAGCCACTCTTCTTTATTTTCCCAAAATCTTGAAATAATCTCATTTAACGCTGGCATAATCGCAGAATCCGTAGAACGAATGGCTAATCCAGGAAATATATGATATTTCTCATTTATAAACTCTAAAATACTAAAATATAATTTTAAAAAATTCCGCGTATCCTTTGGTGAAATCAAAGCATTCTGTTCAAGATCTCGATTTCGACATTGTCGATCAATATATTCATTTTTTATACACTTAAACTTCAAATCATTTGCACAATATCCATTTAAAGCACCACTTGGCATTTGATCAAGTACAAAATCAAATTTTGAAACAAGCTCATCATAAACACAATCAAAACTTGAAACAATCGCCTTGGCAATTGATCGATTCACATGACATAGAACGCTTTTTTCAATCGCATTCAAAGCAATCATTCGATTCTCTTCCTGACTAAAAGATTCATAAAATAGGTCAAAAAATTGCTTCACTTCTAAATTTAAAACATCATAACCATAATAGAAATATGACACATACGTATCATAAGAAAAACGTCGACATCTCGAAATGTTAAATTTCTTCTTTTGACTTTTCAAATCCTTTAAAACATCCAAATCATCCCGATAAATATATGTATCTTCTTGCATATCCACATAGAATTTAAATAACTTACGAGCCAAAAAGCTTTGATCCGTCAATAAAGCTTCCAAATCTTCCTTAGCTACAGCTCCCATCAAACGAATATAGCCAACCGCAATTTCTAAATTACGATCTTCCTTTTTTTTCTGATCAACATCCAATGTAGACAGAGCCTTTTTAATCATCTCTACAAATTCATTGGGAATCTCACCATCTAAAACCAACAATTTCTTTTCTAATGTCTCATTTTCAAAACGATATTGTATAGAATCCAAACCCGAAATCCCATGCATGACTTGATTCAAAAAATCAAGTTCTCTTAAGGTACATAAATCATATACATCATAATTTTCTATTATTTCTTTTAACATTTTTTTTCGATTCAATTTTGTATATTCTTTTGGATTTTCAACAACAATTTTATAAAGCTCATATACACTATCTTTTTTTACCGCATCTAATGCGAACATATTATTTTTTCTCCTTTAGAACAATGTCATCTGATTTTCTTCATCTAAACCTTCAAGTGCATTCATTTCAGCTAATTTTTCAACCAACGTCTTCGACAATTGTGTACGCTTTAAAACATCCTCTTTCGATAAGAAAGGTTTTTCTTGTCTTGCCTTGACAACCGATAAACCAACGTTATCTCCCAAACCATCAATACTTGTGAACGGCGGAATGATGGCTTTAGGATCATCAGGATCCACTATAAATTCATTGGCCGCACTACGATTAATACTAATATTTGAGAATCGATAACCACGCAATACCATTTCCAAAGCCAATTCTAACGTATCATAGATGGCTAATTCTTTATCTGAAGGCTTTTGTGTTTTATCTTCCTTCATACGCTTAATATCACTCATTCTTTGACGAATTGCAGCCTCTCCTTGAATCATCGTTTGTACATCATACGCATCACAACGAATACTAAAATACATACAATAATAATGCATAGGCATATGGACTTTGAACCACGCAATACGAACTGCCATCATAACATAGGCAACCGCATGAGCTTTAGGGAACATATACTTAATCTTTGTACAAGAATCAATAAACCAATCCGGAACATGATTTTTCTTCATTTCCGTAACCCATTCATCTTTTAAACCTTTTCCCTTACGAACACTTTCCATAATTGTAAACGAAAGCTTAGGCGCAACACCATACCCCATCAAATCCACCATAATATCGTCACGACAACCTATAACTTCATTCAACTTACAAGTTCCATTATCAATCAAATCCTTCGCATTACCAAGCCATACATCCGTACCATGGGACAAACCAGAAATAGTTACAAGTTCGGCAAATGTGGTTGGTTTAGTCAACTCTAAAATACCACGAACAAAAGGTGTTCCAAACTCAGGAATTCCTGCTGCCCCAGTCACCTCATTATACTTTGTCGTATCGATATTTAATGAGTCTGTTGAAGAAAAAATAGCCATTGTTGCCTGATCATTCATTGGAATTTGACGAACATTAACACCAGTAATTCTTTCCAACATCTTCATAGCTGTTGGGTCCACATGACCTAAAATATCAAATTTCAAAATATTATCATGAATCTGATGGAAATCAAAGTGTGTTGTTTTCCAAGCCGCATTTGGATTGTTGGCAGGATATTGTACAGGCGTAAAATCATGTACATCCATATCTAGAGGTACCACAACTATACCGCCAGGATGTTGTCCTGTTGTTCGTTTTACCCCTTCACAACCCTTAGCTAAATCCGTACGTTTTGCTTCATTAAAAGGCTCAAGTTCTAACTCTTCTTCATACCCCTTCACATATCCATACGCTGTTTTTTCTTGCACCGTACCTACTGTTCCTGCGCGAAAGACATGATCTTCTCCAAAAACCTCTTTCGTATAGGCATGCGCATTCGGTTGATATTCTCCTGAAAAGTTCAAATCTATATCTGGTACTTTATCACCTTCAAAACCTAGAAACGTTTCAAACGGAATATCTTGCCCATCCCCACGCATAATTTCACCACAAACAGGACAAACCTTATCTGGTAAATCAAAACCAGACTTTGCTTGATCTTCATCTAAAAATTCATAATGTTGACAATTTTTACAAACATAATGCGGCGTTAATGGATTTACCTCAGTGATATTTGACATCGTCGCAACAAAGCTTGATCCAACTGAACCACGCGAACCTACTAAATAGCCATCTTCATTACTTTTCTTTACCAACAAATGCGAAATATAGTAAACAACATAATAACCATGACCTATGATACTATCTAATTCTCTTGTTAGTCGTTTTTCTACAATGTCCGGTAAATTTTCACCATACCATTGATGTGCCGTCTCAAAACAAATATCACGAAGCTTTTGATCGGACCCTTCAATATCAGGTGGATACAATTTATCCTTGATCGGAAAAATAGGCTCCGTCAGTTCTTTTAATTTATTTGTATTCTCAACCACGATCTCATAAGCCACTTCTGATGACATCCATTCGAAATCTTTCAACATTTCAGATGTCGTTCTTAAATGCTGATTGGGATTGCTTGTGGCCTTTCTTAAATTCTTATTATAAATATATAAAGGATGTCTAGCATTTCCAATCGCTTTGGCATTGATATATACATCTCTTAAACGTTTCTCATTAGGATTGACATAATGTGCATCACTTGAGGCAATGACCATTTTTCCAGCTTCGCAAGCCGTATCATAAATAAATTGAAGATACCATTTCAAATCTTCTACATCCGTAATGCTTCCTCGATCCAATAAATTTTTGTAACAATCTAAAGGCTGAAGTTCAATATAATCATAATAATCCATAGCCTGGATTAATTCTTTTTTGCTACGCGTATGGGCTAACTCAAAAATTTCACCATTTTGACAAGCCGAGCCAATCAATAAATTACCATTCACTCGCTTACTTGAAATTTCTTCCTTAATAATTCTTGGTTGTCCATTTTCTTTTCCCATACTCACTAAATATTGTGTATGGCTAAGAGTAATCAATTCAAACAATTCTTTTAAGCCATCTTTATTTTTGGCATACACACACATATGATAAGGACGATTTCTTTCGTAAGGCTTCTTTGAAGAATATTTTTCACACCCCTGTTCCATATCCACTAGTGTATCTAGAGTAGCTTCATTTCCTAATACATTCATCATATTGTACATGACTTGAGAAAGAACATCTGCATCATAATCCGCTCTATGCGCCCCTTCTCCATCATAACTTACTCGATAATAACGACATACGCTTCCTAGATTAAAACGTTTTTGTTCATCCGGAAGCATCGCATACGATAGAGGGAGTGTATCAATGACAGGATTTGTTAATTCGGGCTTGCCCAATTTACGACATGCCGCATTCATAAAGCCAATATCAAATGTCGCATTATGCGCTACTAAAATAGAATCGCCAATAAACTCTAACAATTCATCTAGTACATCCTCAATTGGTTTAGCTTGATCTACATCATTTTGTGTAATATGCGTTAAATTTGAAATGTGTGCCGGTAAAGTTCTTTTAGGATTAACAAACTTTTGAAGGCGCCCTACCTCTTCACGATTTTTTATCTTCACACCACCAAACTCAATAATTTCATCGCGCGTATTAGAAAGGCCTGTTGTCTCTAAATCAAAGACGACAAAGGTCGCATCTTCTAATCTTCGATGATCATTATTGTAGACAATATGGTATTTAGAATCTGCCACCAACATTTCACAACCATACAACATTTTAAACTCACGATTTGGATTTTGTTTCACTAAAGCCTCAATCTTATGTTGGGCCATAGGAAAAGCTTGTACAACTTGATGATCACACACACCAATTGAATCCATTCCCCAATCATAAGCAGTTTGAATAAATTCCTCAATCGCGCACACACCATCCATTTCGGAAAAATTGGAATGAACATGCCATTCTGTACGTTTTATCTTTTCATGATCTTCGCGTTTCTTTTCTTGTACAACTTCTAATTTTCGCACCATAAAGGAATCACATTTAGAAAAACTATCGTAAACAACTTCTCCCGTTAATAAAACGCTTTGGCCTTTTTTAACACTTTGAATTTCTTCTAAAGGACATCTTGCCCCTTCAAATCTTTTCGCAATAATCGCATCTTCATAATCGCTAATATAAAGCATTTGTAAAGTTTTTCCACTCTTCATGACACGATTATCAATATCGAAGATATGTCCTTCAATTTGAACATTAGAAAATCCCACCTGTAAATCTTTGATTTTATAAACCGTTGCCTCTTCTTTTTTATAACTACTTTTTGAGTATGTTTTTTTCACCTCTTGAACACAAGCTGGCTTACTTACTTCTACTTTTGCCGTTTCAATCGCTTCATTATCTTGTACTTGTTTCACAATGATTTCTTGTTGGATTCCAACATCTTTTAAACATTCTAAAAGTTTAGGTAAGGCAAGTTTTAAACTTGCTAGTCTTGTTTCATCACGTGTTGAAAAACAAATTACGTCTTTTTCCATGTATGGATGTAAAAAGCGAAATGCCTTTAATTCTGTATTCTTTTCGACAAAATAATTCACATATTGATCTAATTCATCCATTTGAATGGTATTATTTTTGGCTTGTATATGAAGTTGTACATGGGCATGTAAAGACAATTGTAGATTGGTAATGATTTGTTGATAAGCAGAAAATGGAAGGTGATTTTCAAATTCTACATAGAAACAAACCAAACCATGTTTCGAATGGAAAACAGGATTTTGGTAGAATGAAGCATTCTTGAAATAAGCATATAATTCTTGATTTAATAGTTTTTCAAATACTTCCATTTTAATTCCTTCCTATTTTGCCATTTTCTCAAAGGCATCTTTTGCGGCTTTTTGTTCCGCCTTTTTCTTTGTGCTGCTCGTTCCTTGTCCTAGTAAAATGCCATCTAAATAAACACCCATAGTAAAGACTGGCGCATTACTTGGTCCATGTTCTTCTATTAATTTATATTGAATTGTTTTTCTTGAATCCGCTTGAATCACTTCTTGAAGATGCGTTTTGTAATCGATTACTGCCTCACTTTTTTCTTGTTTAAAAATAGGTTTCATATATTGCGTAAGCAATCTGTCACAAGCACCATACCCTTGATCAATATAGATGGCTCCGATACATGCTTCAAATTGATCCGCCAAAATGCTATCACGATTTCTTCCACCTGACCTTTCTTCACCTACGCCTAAACGTAAAAATTCATACCATCCAAGTTGTCGATTTAAAATGGCCAATGTAGATTCACATACCGTTTGAGCTCTTAATGTAGTCATTTTTCCTTCCTTCATTTTGGGTTCCATTAAATAAAGTTGTGTTGCACTCCAAATTTGAAGAACGGAATCACCCATAAATTCTAATCGTTCATTATCTTGTCCTTGTAGATGATTTTCATTCGCATAAGAAGAATGTGTACACGCTTCTAAATAAATATCTTCATTTTTATATTTATATCCATTTTTTTCTAGCCAAATCGTAAATGTTTTCATTTTTTAAGTTCCTCCCAAACACATGCAGGCACAAAATCTTGAATATCTTGTCCATAATTCAATAATTCTCTTACATTTGAACTTGAATATAAACTATATTCTGGTTTTGTGAACATACAAATCGTTTCAATATTTTCATCCAATTTTGAATTCATATAAGCCATATTTTGCTCGTATGTACAATCCACACCATTACGAATTCCACGTACCAGCACGCTTGCATTTACCGATTTACAAGCATCCACAACAAGTCCCTTTTGAATTCTACATTCTACATTATTTAGATTTTGGCAAGCTGTTTCAAGCCACTGCAAACGTTTCTCTTCACTAAACGCATTGTGCTTTTCTGAGTTTGGTGAAATAAAAACGACAAGCTTATCAAACATCTTACTTGCTCTTTCAATAATATCTAAATGTCCAATTGTGACAGGATCAAAAGTTCCACAAAATGCTGCAATTTTCATTATTTTTCCTCTTTTCTATAATATGATATTCGTGTTATTCCATATGTTTTTTCTTTATACTTACTATAAGATGCAATTTTTTCAGGCCATACTTCTTCCTGTAGACTTTCAATCACAATAATGCCATCCTCATTCACTAGATTGCACGCTTCCAATTTTTCAATGAGCTTTATATTTTGTTGCTTCTTATAAGGTGGATCTATATAGATTATGTCATATTTTTTATTAAGTCTTTCTAAAGCTTGAAAAACATTGGCACAAACAATATGGACCTGATCCATGCATCCTAGATTTTTTGTATTTTCTTTTATAATCTGAATGGCCATTTTATTATTGTCAATTAAGGTCGCATGATCCATTCCTCGACTAATGGCTTCTAATCCCATATTTCCCGTTCCACTGTAACAATCTAGAAAGTTACCTTGTAAAAATGTATTTCCTAAGCTAGAAAAAATGGCTCCTTTTATTTTGTCTTGCGTAGGTCTAGTCGCATCGGTTTTGGGACTTTTTAAAGGCCTGGAACCATATTTACCAGCTACGATTCTCATCTACATTCATCTCCTTTTTTCGTATTTTACAAATGCAATTTTGGCATAACCCCATTGTCATCATGATAGACATCAAGCTTGTTCCTCCGCTACTGATAAACAATAATGGCACGCCAGTAAAAGGTATAAGACTTGCGACGCCTCCTGCATTTAAGAAGAAGTGCATAAAAATATAGGTTGCGCTTCCACCAAGAATAACTTTATACATGACTTCATTTGTTTTAAAGGCATAATAGAATAACTTTCCAATTAATATACTATAAAGTATAACAAGTAAGCCTAAACCAAAGATGCCAGTTTCTTCTATCAAAACAGCTAAAATATAATCATTGTCAGCTTGTGTCAAATAGCCATATTTACGTGCTGAATTGCCAATTCCTTTCCCGATAATATCTGAGCTTGCGATTCCATAAAGTGAGTTGGCTGGTTGATATCCATTTCCATATACGTCTTTGTATGGATCTTTAAAGTTTTCGACACGGGTTGCGATATGTGAAAAAGGAGTCTGCTTTAATATTTGTGTACCAACATCTGTAACGCCAAATAATCCGATTGCGCATACAATTCCTAAAAACACAACAATTTTTAACGTTCTTTGCATCTTTGTTAGAACTGGATATTTAGGAATCATAAGACATGCTAAAAAGATAAAGGAAATAATCACAAGGGTTCCAATGTCTTTTTGCATCACTATAATACCGGCAATTAAAAGGTAGGTAATCCAAAGCTTTCGAAAGAGTCTACCTTTCTTTTCTAATAGCTTGGTTTCTTTTTTTGCTCGATATAAACAATTGGCAGCTACAACCATAATCAATGGTTTGGCAAATTCACTTGGTTGTAATGATATACCCGCAATCTGAATCCAGGCATGACTTCCTCCAATTTCTTGAAATTTAAAAGGTAGCACCAAAACCACAAATGCAATTATGAGAATAGCATTTTCTAAGATAGCATATAGCTTAAAATGAAACACTTTATTCATGAACAACATAACAAAATATCCAACAACAATAAAGGCACATTGTTTGAGGATTACCTTATAAACAATGTTAGCACTATAGGTCGTAGTCTTACCAACATTTGTTGATATAATGGTGAGTGTTCCTAAAATCAACAATATAAAAACAGCGACATTAATAGTTTTGTCACTATAGGTATCTAATTTAAAAAAAGAGAGTAAAGAATGTCTTTTTTTCATAGGTCACCTCATCCCTACTATTCTATCATAAAATCTTGTCAATAATTTAAAAATGCTATAGAATATCTTGCGAGGATGATACTATGAAAATAACAAGTGAAAATATTATTTTAGATACAGATCCTAGAATTCGCATGAAAAGTGAGCCTGTACAATTGCCTTTAAGCAAAGAGAATGAAGAGCTTTTAAGAGCAATGTATGAATATGTGAAAAATTCTCAGGATGATGAAATTGCACAAGCAGAAAATTTACAGCCTGCCGTAGGTATTGCGGCTGTTCAGGTTGGAATTTTAAAACAAATGATTGCGGTCGTAGTTCCTTATGAGGATGGCGTAGACGAAGTGGCTTTAGTCAATCCAAAGATTGTTTCTGAGTCTGTTCAAAATGCCTATCTAGACAATGGTGAAGGATGTCTTTCAGTAAAGGATGAACATCCTGGACATGTTTTCCGTCATGCGCGCATTACGGTAAGAGGTTATGATTTACTGCAAGAAAAAAATGTTACATTGAAGGCTGAGGGCTATTTTGCGATTTGTCTTCAACATGAAATCGATCATTTATCTGGTACGCTATTCTATGATCACATTGATCAAAAAGATCCTTGGAAGAGCGATGACCAGGCAGAAGTCATTTAGCTTCTGCTTTTTTAATTCAAAAAGGTTTGTTATAATAGAGCGTAGTATCATTATTATAGAAAGAGGTCGTATATGCTAAAAGCACAAAATCAAGCAAATGGGCATGCGACAAACAAAAAACCATATCATTCAAAAGATTCTGTTGAAAAAGGAGATACACTCATTTATGCCTTGGGAGGACTTGGCGAAGTGGGCAAAAACATGTATTGTTACGAACACGAAAATGAGATTTGTATCGTTGATTGTGGTGTTTTGTTTCCTGGCGATGATTTATTAGGGGTCGACTATGTCATTCCAGATTATCATCACTTGATTCGCATGAACAAGAAGAGAAAATTTTTAGTAATTACCCATGGTCACGAAGATCATATTGGAGGTATACCTTTCCTATTGAAGCAGGTTCAAATCGATGCGATTTATGCACCACGATTTGCGAAGGCTTTAATATTAAAAAAGCTAAGTGAACATAAGGGCTTAGAAAAAACAAAGATTATAGAAATCAATGAAGATTCAAGTATTTCAACAAAATATTTTAAGGTTGGATTTTTCAACACCATCCATTCCATTCCAGATTCATTAGGTGTGCATATCACATGTCCAAATGGATCGATTGTTCATACAGGCGATTTTAAATTTGACTTAACCCCTGTAGGAACGAATGCCGATTATCAAAAGATGGCGTTTATTGGAGTAACCAATCCTGATTTATTAATGTCAGATTCAACCAATTCGGGTGTAGAAGATTTCTCTATTTCTGAAAAGAAGGTTGCTAATGAAATATTAGATATTATGCGTAAAACACGTCAGCGCTTAATTGTGGCTACATTTGCTTCCAATGTGCATCGTGTTTCACAGATTATAGAAGCGGCTACCAAGTGTGGAAGAAAAGTAATCGTATTTGGTCGAAGCATGGAAAATGTTGTAGACATTGGAAGAAAGATGGGAACCATCAAGGTTAAGAATTCTGATTTCTTAACACCCGAACAATTGGCTTATACACCAGATGATAAGGTATGTATCATTTGTACAGGTAGTCAAGGTGAGCCTTTAGCTGCATTAAGTCGTATTGCGAATGGTACACATCGCTTTATTCACTTAAAGCCAGGGGATACAATTGTCTTCTCAAGCAATCCAATTCCAGGAAATCAAGCAAGTGTCAATAAGGTTATTGATAACTTATTTAGAGCGGGTGCTACAGTTTTGACAAAATCCATTTTAAATAACTTACATACGACAGGGCATGCTTCAAAGGAAGAACAGAAATTAATGCTTCAATTGATTCGTCCAAAATATTTCATGCCGATTCATGGTGAATATAAAATGTTGATGCAACATCGACAAACTGCTATGGAAACAGGTATTCCTAAAGACAATATTTTTATATGTGCAAATGGTGATATTTTAATTTTAAGAAATCACAAAGTGTTACAGAGCGATTGGCGTTATCAGGGTGATGATATTTATGTAGATGGAAATGATATTTCCGGACTATCTACAGCCGTATTAAAGGATCGTCGCATTTTAGCTGATAATGGCTTGGTTTCTGTTATTCTTGCGATTGATTCAAAAGAAAACAAAATTTTGATGCGTCCAGTCATTGTGAGTCGTGGATTTGTGTTTATTAAAGATTCGCAAGGATTAATTAAAGAAGCTGAGTATATTGTTTATAATTCATTACTAGAAAAGATGAAGGAAAAAACAACTTTCTCAGAGATTAAGAATTGTGTGCGTTCTACATTGGAACCTTTCTTATATAAGAAAACGCATCGAAATCCAATTGTGATTCCAGTTATCTTAAATTCGAAACATACAATGGAAGAGCTTCAAAAGAATCGTAAATCAAATTATTATTCTAGAAAGCCTAGGACTTCAAAGACATCTTCATAAGGATGTCTTTTTTTGATATAATGAGCACATGACGAAGATGCAAAGAAAGTTATTTACGATTGTGATTGTATTATTTATTATCGTATTGAATATGTTGGTGGGTGTAGAAGTCGCAAAAAATGAACCAAATCAATTAAAAGTAAGATATCAGGTACTTTCAAGTTCAAAGATTCCTGAATCTATGAAGGATGTTTCCATCTTATATTTTACAGATTTACAATTTGGTAAATTTGAAACGCAAGAGAGGGCAAAAAAAATTTTTGAACAGATCAAAGAATTAGATCCTGATATTGTGGTTTTTGGTGGAGATTTAATTGATGAAAATTATGACTTGTCGCAAAAAAATATGGCTTTCCTAATTAAATATTTATCCAAGGTCAAAGCTCCTTTAGGAAAATTTTGTGTGCTTGGAGAAAAGGATGCAGATACAGCCAAAACCATTTATAAACAAAGTGAGTTTGAGGTGTTAGATAATAAAACCATTAAGCTTTTTAATCATACAAAGGAATATATTTCTTTAACTGGTTTATCAGAAAATACAAAAGCGTATTCGTTTATGCCTACTTCAAGCGATACATATAATCTTTTAGTTACACATATGCCAGATAATTTAAATGCTGATGAATTATTGAATTATCCGATTGATTTTGCGCTTTGTGGCCATTCTCATGGAACACAGGTTACTGCACCTATTTTAGGGGCTTATAGAAGTGTGGATGGGGCTAAAGAAGTCAATCGAAATAAACAGAAGAAATTAAGTTTTTCATATATTATTTCAAGTGGCATTGGTTGTACGCATGTAAATTTGCGTCTAAAATCGACTCCTGAAATATATTATTTCACTTTACAACATAAAGATTAAAGACTATACTTTTTGTTGTGTCATGACAGGGGTGCATATTGCTGAGATTATACCCTAATGACCTGATCTAGGTAATTCTAGCGAAGGGAGTCGATAAAAATGAATAAAAAAATTACTGTAAAAGATCTAGTTTTAATGGCATTCTATGTAGCATTGTTTATGGTGTTGGATACATTTATCAACACGTTACCATTGTTACAGATGCCTAATGGTGGAAGCTTAGGCCTTTCTACTCTTGCCTTACTGATGGCTAGTTATCATTTAGGTTGGCAAAAAGGATTGTTAGTAAGTGTAGTGAGCGTATTTGCTCAATTTGTAACAGGGCCAATGTATACGCCTAATTTATTAGGCTTTGTCCTTGATTATTTATTGGCATTTAGTGTTTATGGACTTGCAAGTCTATTCCCAAATGTGAAATATTTCTATTCTGGCGTACTCATCACAAACTTTATCCGTTTTGTATGTTCTACCATTTCAGGATGTATTGTTTGGGCTACACCACTTTGGGGTTCTATCACATACAATGCCTACTATATGATTCCTACCGCAATCTTAGGTCTTGTACTTGTACCACTTTTATATAAGGCATTAGAGCCTAGATTAAATAAATAAAATATGGACTGTAACGATATTAGTCGTAACAGTCCTTTTCTTATTATGAGGATTGTTTAATGTGTTCTTTTACAAAATTTTTGATAGAATGAGATTGATGATATGCAGTTAATGATATAAACCCTAAACGGAAAGGAATGGTAGACTATCATGATTTATACAATTACATTTAACCCATCATTAGATTATGTTATTCAGGTCAATCATTTTAAATCTGGAACAATCAATAAAACAAAGTTTGAAGAAATTCTTCCTGGAGGAAAAGGAATCAATGTTTCGATTGTACTTTCGAATCTCGGACATGAAAGCACAGTTCTAGGATTTTTAGCTGGATTTACTGGAGAAGAGATTGAAAACAAATTAAAAGGTTTTTGTGCGAAAACAGATTTTATACATGTGAAAAATGGATTATCTCGAATCAATGTAAAGATGAAATCGGATGAAGAAACAGAAATCAATGGAATGGGTCCTGATATTCAGCCAGATGATATTGAGGAATTGTTAAAAAAATTGGATTCACTGACAAAAGAAGACATTCTAGTCATTTCTGGTAGTATCCCAAATACCTTACCGGATGATATGTATGAAAAAATTATGGAGAGAGTACAGAATAAAAATATTAAAGTTGTAGTGGATGCGACAAACAATCTGTTGTTAAAGGTACTAAAATACAAACCATTCTTAATAAAACCAAACAATCATGAATTGAGTGAAATTTTTGATGTAGAATTAAATACAAAAGAAGAAGTCATTCCGTATGCTAAAAAATTACAAGATATGGGTGCACAAAACGTATTAATTTCTATGGCTGGACAAGGGGCTGTATGTATTACAGAGAATGGTCAGATATTAAAGAGTCCGGCTCCAAAGGGTGTAGTTGTGAATTCTGTAGGTGCAGGTGATTCCATGGTCGCAGGATTCCTTGCAGGATATATTGAATCCAAGGATTATAACGAAGCGTTTATCAATGGTTTATGTTGTGGTAGTGCCACTGCATTTCATGTAGGCCTTGCCACAAAAAAAGAGGTTGAAGAAGTAAAAAAGAGTCTATAGAAATAAAACGAGAAGGCTATTCAGTCTTCTCGTTTGCCATATTATAAACATTTAATATGTCTTCTTCTCCTAGTTCTTTGAATTTTCCAATCGTTCTTGTATGCTCAAAGCTACATTTGTAGGTTAATTCATAAAGTTCTTGTGGTGTGCATTTTCTTCCTAATAATTTTGGAATGCTTGTTGGCATATCAATACTTTTAAAGAATTCAACCATTTTATCGATGGTTTGTTTTGCACAAGCTAGTGGGTCACTATCATCAAGTCCAAATACGCGATGTCCCAATTTCGCAAATCGATTTGGATTTTCCATATAGACATAGTTTGCCCAACTATCCCATATTGCGGCAAGTCCGGCTCCATGAGATACATTAAACATTCCACTCAGTTCATGTTCAAGTTGGTGACATGCCCAATCGCCTAAAGATCGATCGCCAGTAGTATCATTGTGTGAAACGGTAGAAGCCCACATGATTTCACTTCTTGCCTTTTCATTGTTTAAATCTTCTTTTAATATCAATGCATTTTTAATCACAGTACGAATCACACTTTCACCTAATTGATCTACCAAGTCAAGTGTTTCGTAAGGTGTAAAATAGCGTTCAAATGTATGCATAATGATGTCTGTACATCCAGCTAAGGTTGTATAAGCAGGAACTGTATATGTTAGTTCTGGATTTAAGATTGAAAATTTAAAATATCCATATTCACTACTTAATCCTCTTTTTAAATTTCCATCTTCATTCGTAATGACACTTGAATTGCTCATTTCACTTCCTGTAGCCGCTAAAGTTAAAATACAAGCCATATCCAATGCGCCTTTTACCTTTTTCTTTCGTGCATAATAATCCCAAACATCACCTTCATTATAAACACCATATGCGATGGCTTTGGCAGAATCAAGCACACTACCTCCACCTACAGCTAAAATAAAATCAACATCATTTTCTTTGCATATTTTAATTCCTTCTACCACCTTGGATAGAACAGGATTACCAACAACACCCCCACATTCACAATAGTTAATGTTTTCACTTTCTAATGAATGTTTAACACGATCAAGCAGACCAGATTGAACAGCGCTTTTTCCTCCATAGTGAATCAACACTTTTTTAGGATGATACGTTTTTAATAATTGTCCGACTCTTTCTTCTTCATGTTTTCCAAAATAGATTTTTGTTGGAGCATAAAATTTAAAATTTTCCATTATTTACCTCTAGATTCTTTTCATCGATACCACTTCAATCAATAGGCAGATGCCCGCAAAGATCAAATAGGCAGCCACTAAATAATTAATAACTAGTGCGCTTTGTAGTGGAATCACCATAAAGATTATACCAAGAAGAATGTTTAACCATCCAGTGATATTCATTAGGCTTGTGTCAAAAATTTGAAAGAAGCGTAATTTTGAGCTAAACGATACTTTACTAATTCCATTTACCAATAGAAGAATGGCCAGCACCATCGTTAAAGTACTAACTGTAAAAGAAATGGGCATTGTACAAAGTGTAAATCCTAGTAAGATATTTAAGATACCTGTTGCAAGCCACAAAGAGTCTCTAAAGAAAAATGTTGTTGTAAAGTATGTATAGATACTTCCTACTCCCCATAATACAAGGCCTAAAGCTGCCAATACTTGAATGGTTGTGAAGACTTGTTTTGGGAAGGCTATACATAAAATACCAATTATCACTAAAATTATGCTTAAAAGGATGCCTCCATTTCTTATTTTTTTGAATTTATTATTCCATTGTGCCGTAAATTCATCGACATAATTATAATTTTGATCAAACCATTTCATATAGTTCATCTCCTTTGTCTCAAGTATATCATACTTTTTAGCACCGTAAACATTCGAGTGCTAGACATTCTCATTTATTTGTACATTAGACAATTAAATGGTAGAATCAATTCGTTAAAGGAGAAATTATGTTAAAAAAGTATTTAATTGTATTCTTTGTATCCATGGTACCATTAATTGAATTGAGAGGCGCTATTCCAATTGCAGAAGGGATGCACTTGCCTTTTGTTCAATATTATATTATTGCCGTAATTGGGAATATGGTTCCTGTTCCTTTTATTTATTTCTTTGCCAGAAAAATCTTGGTTTGGGGATGTGATAAACCGGTGATTGGGAAATTCTTTACTTGGTGTTTAGAAAAAGGTGAAAAGTGTGGTAAAAAGCTTCAAGATACTGCCGGTAAAGGTTTATTTGTTGCCCTACTCTTATTTGTAGGTATTCCACTTCCTGGAACTGGTGCATGGACTGGAACTCTTGCCGCAAGTATTTTAGATATGGACTTTAAATCAAGCATCATTGCCGTTATGTTAGGTGTTGTATTAGCCGGTATCATCATGGCATTCGCATCCATGGGTGTATTTGGTGCATTGTCACTATTCTAGTGATTAAAAAAATCATTCCTTTTTAAAAAAAATATTGATACAATAAATCTGCGTAGAGATATGCAGCAGTTTATGTAACAAGAAAACCCAACGACGGCAATCGTTGGGTTTTCGCCTTCTCTTAGGATATTCAGCAGATTTTATGTAACAGGTATTACCCTTGTTTTACTTCGTTAGCTTATAAGTCATCACAAGAATAAGATACAATATCACTAGATATTCCATCTTGTAATACCTGAACACTTTCATGCCAAATACCCGCATAAGAGTGTTTTTCCTTTCATAGCTGAGCTCCTTAGATTAGGCACTTATATTATTTCAAATGAATGTGAATAAATCCCAAATTTTAATGAAAAAGATCAATTTTCTGTTTATTCAACCTCATTTGTTGAATTAATATCATAAGCATTTTAGATATGAGCTTTAAATCAAGCATTATTGCCGTTATATCTGGTGTTTTATTAGCCGGTATCATCAAGACATTCGCATCTATGGGCTTATTTGATGCATTGTCACTATTCCAGAATTAAAAAAATTATTCCTATTTTTGGCATAAAAAAAGAACATTTATTTAAACATGTCCTTCTTTACTAAAATATAACTAGCAACTACACAACTAATAATCGCTACTGCTGTAGGAAACCAAACAAATGGAACCGGTAAACTCACATTCATTCCATAAAAGCCAAAGATAATATTAGGAATAGCCATAACAATAGTGATCACAGTCAACTTCTTCATAACAATATTCATATTATTTGAAATGATACTCGCAAACGTATCCATTGTACCCGTCATCGTATTCGAATAGATATTACACATCTCAATCGCCTGATGAATCTCGATCATCACATCCTCTAATAAATCCTCATCCTCTTCATAAAGTTTGATTTGTTTACCACGCATAATCTTATTTAAAGTCACCTCATCTGACTTTAATGAAGTTGAAAAATAAACCAAAGACTTCTCTAAACCTAACATATCAATCAACTCACCATTCTCAACCGATTGATGAAGTTTCTTTTCAGCCCTACTAGACAAGCGATCAATCTGACGCAAACAAATTAAGAAACGCTGTGAAATACGTAGTGCAAGCAACAAGAAAAATTGTGTCTTTAACCGCGTATCCATACCCTTTACACGCCCTTGAGACATTTCTAAAATACTCCAACTCTCATACAAACTAATCGTCACAACATAACCCTTTAAAATAACCAAGCCCAAAGGCAACGTAGAATATTTTGATTCTAAACTATCATCTTCCTCATTTTCAGCACTTGGATAGTCAAAAATAATTAAAGACTGACGAAAATCATCATCATAATCAATATGCGAACTCTCCTCCTCATCCAGTGAAGACTTCACAAACTCAGGCAATACACCAATCGTCTCTATTAAAAAATTTCTTTCCTCTTCTGTAGGCGCTACCGCATTGATCCAACAACCCGGTTCAGGCTGTTCAATCTTTTTAGTACCATCCTCAAAAGTCTTGTAGAATTCTAACAAAATTTGTCCTCCCATCTATAACCACGAAGACAAACATATGCCTCCGCCACAAACACATCTATTATTATTAACACTCGGGTCTGGAGACATAATTCCACCAACTTTCTAAATACCACCTACTATTGTAACACAATCACGTTAAGAATTCGTTAAAAAAAGACTAGATAAAATCTAGTCATACGGTTTGTATTCAACAATCCCCTTTTTAAAATCAATAAACAACTGGAATGCTTTACGATTCTCATCCTCATCCCAAATCTCCACAAAATCAGGAGTTACCTCAATCAAAATTTCACTATCCACATGCGAATACGCATTATAGCTTTGCCACAAAAATTCTTTATATTTCTTCTCAAAAACATGACCCGGCTCATCGACAACTAAGCCAATATTTTTAGCTGTACCCTCTACCTGAACTCCATTAAAACACATAGCCACACGATCATTTTTGAAAAGTTGTTGTGTCTTTCTAAAATTCTTATCCGTCTTAAAATAAATCTTATCATTATAGAAAATACAACTCACATTTCGAACCATTGGATAATTATCAACACAACTTGCCAAAGCCATGATCTTATAATCACCCAACTTTTTATCCATAATACTCTTAGCCTCTAATAATTCCATATTACACTATCCTTTCATAACCAACACTAACACAATCAATGATACCACAATAAAACCACTTAAAATCGCAACATCCTTTGTAAGTCCTTCCTTTGAATTGGAACTTTGCACAAAATTTGCACTACGCAAAGCCGAAACTACTGGCTTATAAATCAACATCGCAAACGCTGCATTCAAAGTACACTTAATCAAGTTAAAAGGAACAATACCAGGAAGTAACATACCCACAACAGCACTTCTTGGCATATTATAATAAATTGGCGTTACAATATAATTCCATAATGTCATTGATAATGTACACGCAACTGTACCTAAAATCAAACCTAAAATAGCCCCATTCTTTGTATGTTTATACTTATAAATGGCAGCGGCAATACAGGCAAAAGTACAAGTTGAAATCACATTCATCAATACATCCAACAAGTTACCTCCACGAAATGCGATTTCTAAAAATGAACAAAGCATACTCATAATAAATGATGTAAGAGGACCATAAATAAAGCCACCAATCACAATAATAATGTCCTTTGGATCATAGCTCAAAAAAGAGACCGCAGGAACAATTGGAAATTGAATCAAAAGATTCAACACCATCGCCATTGCACTCAACATGGCCACAGTTGTAATTTTCTTTGTAGAACTCATAAAACATACCCTCCTAAAGTAATAAAAGAAAACACGCCTAAAATCATCCTCTAGGCGTGCTTGTTATACTATAAAAGGTATACAAAACATCTTCTTCCATCCAGACTCTAACTGTCGCCACTAGAATTACACTAGTTCATGCCATACGGCTCGCGGGGTTTACCGCCGATAGGGAATTTCACCCAACCCTGAAGATTCATTTATGCAAGTAGAGTATAACCCTATATAAAAAAAAGAGCAAGTAGAACTCACTCTTTTAATTTCCCTAAATCATAAGCCATGTTCTGTTCCGGTTACCCGGTGACAATCATTTATCTATAGCTAACGCTATCCAGCCTTCCTTTCAATTCATTCCAGCCGGTTCCCCTACCAAATTTGGGTTTCTCGCTTGCGGGGTTTACCCGTTCCACCCCATATGTTTCCATATGGACTCGTCTCTGTGGCACTTTTAAAGTTTATTTACATAGCCAAAGCCTTAGCAAATAAAGCAGCCGTCAGGATTAAACCTGCCTAGACTTATTGATTCATCTAGCACAAACACTACACTCATCTCAGAGTGTGCGAGCATGGACTTTCCTCTACCTATTAGGCAGCGATTGTCGATTTAAGTATTATTCTTCGTCTTCGCTCTGGTTGAATACAGCCTTTTCCAAACGTGCAATACGCTTTAAAATATCCACTGTATTTCCGTTTCCATTCACAAAATCTGAGCTAACTTTCTCATTCAAGTTCTCATTTTCACTCTGTAAAGAAATGATTTGTTGCTGAAGCTCCTTAATTTTTTCTTCATAACGAGTAATCGCAGCACCCATCTCTTCTAGCTTTTCATCATAATTTTGATAATCCTCGATAACTTGATCTAGAAACTCATCAACTTCTGCAGGGGCATAACCCTTCAAATCTACATGGAATTCTTTTTCATAAATTTCCTGAGCCGTTAAATTTGTATCTTTTGCCATACACTATTCCCCCTAGTCTACCCACTTATTATGAATGTTTTACTAAAAAAAATCAACCATCAATTCTTTTTGTAGAATTGAATGTTATTTACATTTCATATATAATGATTGATGATGAGCACAATAAATTATCCAACCGCAATACATACGGTTTCACAAATAAACACAAAGAATTATTCTTCAAGAGGTATGCGTTTAGAAAACGATATCAACGATTCAAACAAATACTACAATGAAACGGATAAAGCTCTGATTTATAAGAAACCAACGCCTGTTCAAGTGGTACATGTAGACTATCCTAAAAGACAAAAAGCCAAAATTACAGAAGCCTACTATAAAACGCCATCCACAACAGACTATAACGGAATCTATAAAGGAAAATATATTGATTTTGAAGCGAAAGAAACCAAAAACAAGACAAGCTTTCCCTTATTTATGATTCACCCTCATCAAATACAACACTTAAAAAAAGTAAAATACCATGGCGGAATCGGATTTTTTATCATTCGTTTTAATAGTTATAATGAAACATATTTGGTCGATG
The DNA here is from genome assembly GCA_963631155.1 of bacterium. GTDB lineage: Bacteria > Bacillota_I > Bacilli_A > Erysipelotrichales > Erysipelotrichaceae > Holdemanella. The sequence goes on from CAVGPK010000011.1 coordinate 24,221, forward strand.
CACCATTGCTCATAAATAAAATTGAATCATCAACAAAGAGTTCTATACCCTATGCTTGGTTTCAACAAAATGGCCACGATATTCAAGAAGGACTCAATCCTCGACTTAATTATTTAAAAGTCGTTGATGAACTCTACTTCAAGGAGGAAAAATAAGTATGGCACAACCACAAAAAAAGCCTGTAAGAACGGTAAAGAAAATGCCGACACAAAAAAAGCCACGAAGAACACTTGACGTATGGAATAAACTTGCTGTCTGTGTACTCTCTATATTTCTAGTAGGCTGTATATCCGTATTCTTCGTACTCGTTAACATCATTAACGATCCAGAAGGTATGCGTTTTTCTCAAGACGGATTAACAACCCTATCCAACACAAGACTCTACGACTCCTCTGGAAACCTATTTTATGAGCTCGGAGATGAAATTCGTGAAGACATCACATACGAACAAATTCCACAAACTGTTGTCGATGCCTTCTTATCTATTGAAGATTCACGTTTCTTCGACCACAATGGATTTGACTTACCACGATTCATTAAATCCGCCTTGGCAAACCTTCAATCCGGAAGCTTTTCACAAGGTGGATCTACACTAACCATGCAGATGATCGATAATGCGTTTACGAAAAACCAGGAAACAAAAATCGAATCCGAAGAAGGTAGCATATCCAAAGTTCAACAGGTCAAATTAAAAGTACAAGAAATCTACTTATCCTTGATTGCAGAACAAAGTCTCTCTAAAGAAGATATCTTCGAATATTATGTCAACCGAATCTGGTTTGGATCTGGTAATAATACGCGAGGCATTCAAAAAGCAGCCCAATATTTCTTTGGCAAAGACGTATCGCAATTAAACCTTGGTGAATCTGCCTTCCTTGCTGGATGTATCAACGCACCAGACACATACAATCCACTGAACAACTTAAATTCAGAAAATACAATTGATCACCTATCATTGGCGACCAAAAGACGAAATGTAACCCTAGAATTGATGTTGTCACACGGATACATCACGGAAGAAGAATACAATTTGGCATCGAATCAAAAACTTGAATTCGCAATCAACTATACCGAATCAACAAGCACCGATCCAAATCAAGCTTATATCACACAAACACTCGAAGAAGTCATGGAATTGACAGGACAAGATCCAGCCATTATTCCAATGGACATCTATACAGCCCTAAATCAAGACGTGCAAAAACAAGCTGATGAAATTTGTAACGGAAACATTGTCACATTCCCTAACGATGCCTTTGACGTAGGCTTTAGTATGATTGATAATGAAACAGGAGAAATCATTGCGGTAGGACCAGGACGAAGATATCACTCTGACTCGGTTAAGGTCGATAACTCAACCGAACCACAACAACCTGGTTCAAGCATGAAACCACTACTCGCCTACTCAAGTACATTTGATGTGTTAGGATGGTCAACCGTACACCAAGTAAACGATACAAAGAAAGACTATTGGAAAAATGGTTCCTATGCACCAAAGAACTCAGACAACACATATAGTGGTAAAATGAGCCTTCAAGATGCGTTAGGATTATCTAAAAACACAACAGCCGCTCAAGCTATGATTGATTTAGTAGAGGCAAAAGGCTATGACTATTGGATTGAATTTTGTAAGAAACTAGGCTACTCCGATGATGTATCGAACGGATTCAACGAACAATACGCAATTGGTGGATCTTCAATGCGTGCAAGTCCAATTGAACAGGCAAGTGCCTACTCAATGCTTGCGAATGGTGGTAAACGTGTAGAAGCACACCGCGTAAGAAAAGTTATAAGAAGATCCGATAAAAAAGAATTCGAAACCAACGCACAAACCTATGAATTAATTAGTGAACAAGCCGCATGGATGATTTCACAATTATTAGAAAAAGTTGTTAGTGGTGGCTACAACAACTACAACAACCTCCTTCAAAGTAACTATACAGTCTACGGTAAATCTGGAACAACTGACTGGCCAGACAATGATTACGGTATCCCTTCCGGAGCTGCAAAAGACGAATGGTCTGTTGGCTATACAAACAAATATACAATTGCCGTATGGTCTGGATATATGCCTGAATATATTGCTCAAGGCTACTATGTAACCTTGACAGATTTAAATACTGCTACCGCATTCCATATATCCCACTACATGCTAGATTATTGTCAAAAATATGCGACATATTCCGCATTAGAAAGACCAAGTGGAATCACAGACTACAATGGTGGTTATATCAAGGATGAATACGCATCAAAAGGCGATACATATACAACATCAACGAGTGATGAACAAACAGCTTGTGAAGCTGGAGGTGGCACTTGGGATTCTGAAAACTCAACATGTACAGCCGCAACAAGCGAAGAACAAAAAGCCTGTGAAGCAGATGGCGGCACTTGGGATTCAGAAGCAAGCTCATGTACAAAGAAGGAAGAAAGTAGTGATACATCAAGCTCAGAACAAGACTGTGTCAATAATGGCGGTACTTGGGATGGCACAGCATGTACATACCCTACAAACAATGATTCTACAAACACAGATCAAAATACTAGCACCGACACTACAACAGGTGCTCTATGGTGGTATGATCGAAGAAACTTATTAAACATCTTTGATAAGCTATAAATGAATAAAGAGGTTAGACAAACAAAACTAACCTCTTTTTTTAATCTTTCAATCAATATGTAATAATGTATGTGCTAAATCAATCTGTTCTTGACTCGGAGGATCAATCCCTTCTAAAGGATATTCTAAACCAAGCTCTTTCCATTTATAAGCACCCAACGTATGATATGGAAGTACCTCTACTCTTTCTACATTATCTAGAATAGAAATAAAATGATCGAGAGCTTTTAAATACACTTCATCCGTATTAATCGTAGGAACCAATACATGACGAATCCAAACTGGCTTATGAATAGAACTTAAGTACTTTGCCAAATCCAAAATATTTGTATTCGAATGTTGCGTTAACTTTTTATGTTCTTCATCATCAATATGTTTAATATCAAGTAAAACCAAATCCGTAACCTTCATCAATTCTTGAAATTTAGAAAAGAAAGGCTCCTTTCTTGAAAAAGGCTGTCCACACGTATCAAGAGTCGTATGAATTCCTTCTTTTTTCGCTAAAGTAAATAATTCAATCAAAAAATCAATCTGTAATAAAGGTTCTCCACCACTTACCGTAATTCCCCCATTATCCTTCCAATACGACCTATAACGTAATGCTTTCTTTAACACGGCACTTGCTTCTTGATCAGGTGCAACCACCTTCCACGTATCCGCATTGTGACAAAATTTACAACGCATAGCACAACCCTGCATAAAAATCACATAACGAACACCCGGCCCATCAACAAGGCCAAACGTTTCTATAGAATGAATTGCACCTAACATAAAAATCCTCCTGTTAAAAGAAGAGCCTAATTATAGGCTCTTATGACATGTACGACTAATAACATCTAATTGTTGTTCACGAGTTAAATCAATAAATTTAACCGCATAACCTGAAACACGAATTGTAAAGTTTGCGTACTCTTCTTTTTCAGGATGTTCCATCGCATCCTTTAATTTTTCTACGCCAAACACATTTACATTTAAGTGATGTGCACCTTGATCAAAGTATCCATCCAATACATTGACTAAGTTATTCACTCTTTCTTCTTCACTATGACCTAGTGCATCTGGATTGATAGTTTGTGTATTACTAATTCCATCCAATGCATATTCATAAGGCAATTTCGCAACAGAATTCAATGAAGCCAATAAACCATTTTGTTCAGCTCCATAAGAAGGGTTTGCACCAGGAGACAATGGTTCTCCAGCCTTTCTTCCATCCGGTAAAGCACCCGTAGCCTTTCCATAAACAACATTTGAAGTAATGGTTAAAATTGAAGTTGTAGGTTCACTATCACGATATGTATGATGTTTTTCAATCTTCTTCATGAATGTCTTTAATAACCATACCGCAATTTCATCAGCACGATCATCATCATTTCCATAACGAGGGAAATCACCTTCCACTTCATAATCCACAACCAATCCATCTTCATCACGAATTGTCTTAACTTTCGCATATTTGATGGCACTCAATGAATCTACGACATGAGAGAATCCGGCAATACCTGTCGCAAATGTACGACGAACATTGGTATCAATTAAAGCCATTTGGCTTGCTTCATAATAATATTTATCATGCATATACTGAATTAAGTTCAATACATTCACATATAAACCTGACAACCAATCCATCATAATATCATATTTATGCATAACCTCATCATAATCTAAATATTCACTTGTGATCGGTTTATATTCTGGTCCCACTTGTGTTTTACTTTTTTCATCAACACCACCATTAATCGCATACAATAAACATTTTGCCAAGTTTGCACGAGCACCAAAGAACTGCATTTCTTTACCCGTCTGTGTTGCACTTACGCAGCAACATACGGCATAATCATCTCCCCAAACAGGACGCATCACATCATCATTTTCATATTGAACACTACTTGTATCAATTGAAATTTTTGAAGCATATTTCTTAAAAGGCTCAGGTAAATGAGAAGAATATAAAACAGTTAAGTTTGGCTCTGGACTAGGTCCCATGTTTTCCAATGTATGTAAGAAACGGAAACAAGTTTTTGTGACCATACTTCTTCCATCCATTCCTAAACCACCAATATCCAATGTTGCCCATACTGGATCTCCAGAGAACAATTGATTGTAGCTTTCAATACGAGCAAATTTAACCATTCTAAATTTCATTGTCAAATGGTCAACAATTTCTTGTGCTTCACTTTCTGTTAATACACCATTTTCTAAATCTCTTTCAAAATAGATATCTAAGAACGTAGAAATACGACCTACACTCATCGCAGCTCCATTTTGTGTTTTGATGGCCGCTAAATATCCAAAATACAACCATTGAACGGCTTCTAAAGCATTTTTAGCTGGTTGGCTAATATCATAACCATAGCTTTGAGCCATAATTTTCATTTCTTTTAAGGCCTTGATTTGATCTGCCAATTCTTCACGCTGACGAATTACATCATCCGTCATTGTTCCATCGCCACAATATGCGAAATCCTTTTGTTTCTGTTCAATCAAATAATCAATACCATATAAGGCTACACGACGATAATCCCCAACAATACGACCACGACCATATGTATCTGGTAAACCAGTAATAATTTTATTACGACGAGCCAAACGCATTTCTGGTGTATATGCACTAAATACCGCATCATTATGTGTTTTATGATATTTTGTAAAGATTTCATGAAGCTTTTCACTAGGTTTATACCCATACATTTCACATGCCTCTTCACTCATACGAATACCACCATAAGGCATAAACGCACGTTTTAAAGGCTTATCCGTCTGTAAACCAACAACCTTTTCTAAATCCTTATCCAAGTATCCAGCCTCATAAGCTGTAATACTTGAAACAACCTCTGTTTCCATATCAAGAACGCCACCTTTAGCACGCTCTTCCTTTTGAAGCTTTTGTAATTCACCCCAAAGCTTATTTGTTGAATCCGTAGGTTCAACTAAGAAGCTTTCATCTCCATTATAAGGCTTGTAGTTATTCTGAATAAAATCACGAACATCCACTTCATCTTGCCATTTAGCACCTTTAAATCCCTGCCATTGTTCTCTCATACTTACCTCCTTATGTTTCAAGACAACAATCAACCTATAGTTAGACAAAACTAACATCAGTTAGCTATAGCTTACTATAAATCACACGGTTCGTCAAACGGATTGCCCAAACAAAAAGCCGCCATCCGAACAATAAATTTGCCCAGACGGTCGGCCTTATTATTTTCATACTCCATGTGGTTAAATCCACTTCCGTCAGTCATATGATAATTGAATCTTAACAGAAAGTGAAATCGTTTTCAATACTTACTTTACCGAATTTACGATAGAGCTAATATTTTCTAAGCTTAAATCCTTTCCTAAAATACAATATTGGTAGTCATCCAAGCCCCAAGAAATTGTTGAATATGCTCCATTTTCTCCTTTACAATGAACACTAATACCACCAATATCTTGATCAATCTCTTCACTATATTCATTATAATCCCCAGTAATATCATCCGAACTATTAGATTTACGAATACGCAAAATCTCTTCATCATTTTTTTCATAAATGACTTGAATCATATTGTCTTTCACAGCTTGAACCACACTAGAATCACTTTCTAATACACTTTCTGGACAAGACAATTCAAATCCAGCTACCTTTTTGGCATCTTCCAATGATTCACAATCCTGAAATGGATTAGCAATCGTTGTTGTCTCTGTTGTTTTTTCTGTCTTTTTTTCTTGTGTTTCTTCTGTTTTTACCCCACTACTACATCCTGCAAGGATTGCTAAGGTTAAAACAAGACATAATTTTTTATTCATATTATCATTTCTTTATTTAACTCGTACAAATTGACTATTATACAACGTTGAATAGAATCCCTTCTTGGCTAATAAGGATTCATGGTTTCCTTTCTCTATTATCTTGCCATCTTTCATCACAAGAATCAAGTCTGCACTTTGAATTGTCGACAAACGATGCGCCACAACAAAACTAGTTCTTCCCTCCATCAACATATTAAATGCTTTCTGAATTTGAAGCTCTGTACGCGTATCAATCGAGCTTGTCGCCTCATCCAAAATTAACATTTCAGGTTTTCTCAACAAAACACGAGTAATACACAACAACTGTTTCTGACCTTGCGATAAAGAGTCCTCATACAAATAGGTATCCAATTGTTGCGGTAAACGTTTTATAAATGACCAACTATGTGCCTTTTTACAAGCCTCAACCAACTCTTCATCCCTCGCATTTTCCTTACCAAAACATAAATTTTCTCTTACTGTACCCTCTTTAATCCAAGTCTCCTGTAATACCATGCCAAAATTCTCTCGTAAACTATGCCTCGTGACATCCCTAATATCTGTATCATTCACTAAAATTTTTCCTTTATTCACATCATAAAAACGCATTAATAAATTAATAAATGTCGTCTTACCACAACCTGTAGGCCCTACAAGAGCAATACTCATACCAGGATCAACGTGTAAATTAAAATTTTCAATCAATGGATGTTTCACGTCATAACAAAAATCAACATTCTCAATATTAATTTCTCCTGTTACCTTTTCTAAAACTGTATTCTTTTCAACAACCTCTTCTTCCTGTTCAATAAATTCAAAAATACGATTTGCACAAGCTAAGGCATTTTGAAGCTCTGTCACAACCGAACTAATATCATTAAAAGGCTTCATATATTGGTTGGCATAACTTAAAAGTACCGAAAGGCCTCCAACCGTCAAATATCCCTTTGGGATAAGAAAGGCTCCCAATAAAGCGACACCTGCATAAATAATATTATTCACAAAACGCGTACTTGGATTAGTTAAAGAAGAATAAAATACTGCCTTTTGCGAACATTCTTTTAACTCTTCATTTAAACAGTGAAATCTATCACTCGCTCTATTTTCATAACCAAAAGCCTGCACAACCTTTTGATTTCCAATCATCTCCTCAATTAAAGCCGTTTGCTTGCCTCGCACCTCACTTTGTTTACGAAACATCGTATAAGAATGTGAAGAAATAAATTTTGCGACTAAAAAACTAATGGGCGTTAAAACAATCACAAAGAGTGTAATCCATAAATTCTTTGAAAACATAAAGAATAGAGTCGCAAAAATCATGACAATTCCTGAAAATAATTGGGTAAACCCAAGTAACAAGCCATCACTTAAAATGTCTGTATCCGCAATAATGCGTGAAACAATATCTCCAGTATTATGAGAGTCCAAATAAGAAATAGGTAACACTTGAATTTTACGAATAGCTACCTTACGAATATCTTGAATCACATGATATGTCATCTTGTTATTGATTAAATTCATAACCCAAGTAGAAATAGCTGAAATACAAACAAACACCAATACTTGTTTTAAATACAACCAAACCAAACCAAAATGAACCGATCCTTGTGAAACAACTTGATCAATCGCATCCCCAAACAAAATAGGAACATACAATTGCGTAATCACAGAAACGGTTGAAAGAGCAATGCTTAAAAGTAAAAGAAAACGATATGTATCAATGAATTTTAATACTTTTTTTAACGTATCCATTTTCTAATCCTCCTTTGGAAATTGAGAATAATAAATTTCCTGATACACATCACAAGATGCCATCAATTCATCATGATTCCCTTTTCCTACTAGTTTTCCATCTTCTAAAACCAAAATTATATCCGACTGCATAATAGAAGCTGTTCTTTGTGAAACCAAAAACGTCGTTGTATGTCCCTTTAAAGAACGAATCGCCTTTCTTAATTTGGCATCTGTCGCAAAATCAAGAGCACTTGCACTATCATCCAAAACCAAGATTTCAGGCTTCTTCACTAAAGCGCGCGCAATCGTTAAGCGTTGTTTTTGTCCACCCGATAAATTTCTTCCGCCTTGCTCTAACATAAAATCAAGTTGTCCTGGTTTTGACTCTACAACCTCTTTAGCTTGGGCAATCTCTAAAGCCTCCCATAATTCCAAGTCATTGGCATTTTCATTTCCAATCAACAAATTATCGCGAATACTACCTTCAAATAAAATACTTTTTTGAAACACATAGCCAATCTTATGCATCAACTCTTCTTTAGAATAATCCTTCACATCTTTTCCATCCACCAGTATTTTTCCAGAATCCACATCATAGAAACGTGATAATAATCTTGTTAATGTGGATTTACCACTCCCTGTAGGACCAATAATACCGACAGTCTGTCCAGGTTTAACAGAAAACGAAAGAGAATCTAAACTGGTATTGGATGCATTGGCATAGGTAAAGGATGCATTTTGAAAATCAACCTTATTTGAAGATTTTTCTTCTTGTGTTATGTTTTCATAGTTCATGCTTGTTTTTACACGTAAAACATTTGATACACGATCCGCACAAGCCATAGCCTTATTAAGTGTAATAATTAATGAAGCCAATTTAATCAATTCCACAATCATTTGTGCCATATAGTTATATAGGGCAACTACTTGTCCTTGTCGCATTGTACCAAGATTGACTTGTAAACTGGCCTTCTGAATTAAAATCACCGTCGCAATATTAATAAGAACATAGGTTAATGGATTTAATAAAGCGGATATTCGACCAACAAAAAGATTCATCTTCGTTAATATTTCATTTTCTTTATCAAATTGACGGATTGAATTTTCTTCCTGACAAAAAGCACGAATGACACGTACTCCCGTTAAATTTTCTCTTGTAAGTCCAGTAATTCTATCTAGTGCGGATTGTACTTTTTTAAATAAAGGAATACTAATCTTCATAATCGCGAAAACGACTACGAACAATAATGGTATCGAAACTGCAAACACAAGAGCACATTGTACATTGATGGTAAAGGCCATCACCATAGATCCAATAACCACAAAGGGACTTCGCAACAATAATCTTAGTCCCATATTGTATCCATTTTGTACTTGATTGACATCATCTGTTAAACGTGTAATCAAAGTATCCGTTTTTAATGTGTCTAATTCTCGAAAAGAAAAAGATTGAATATGATCAAATAACGCTTGTCTTAATTGTGTCGCAAAACCAACGCTGGCTTTTGCCGCAAAATATTGGGCTGTAAGGCTAGACAACAAGCCCAAAAGTGCCATTCAAATAAAAACAAAAAACATTTTTAAAATGTATTCTGTATCTTGATTAACGATACCAACATCAATGATTTTAGCCACCACAACAGGGACCATTAAATCAAAGATTACTTCTAACAATTTAAATAGAGGGGCTAAAATGCTTTCTTTTTCATACCCCTTAATGTATTGAAATAATATAGACATACATAAAACTCCTTTTTTGACTTTTCAATTATACCCTACTATGATTTATATATATAATATTGTTTTTAGTGTGTATTTATATATTTTTTGTATAAAGGAGTAAATATGGAAATCAAACAAATCAAGTATTTTTACGAAATTGCGAATACTGGAAGCATTAATGAAACGGCCAAACGCTTAAATATGTCACAGCCACCATTAACGTATCAAATTCATCAGTTGGAAGAGGAACTTCACATTCAACTTTTCGAAAGAAGTCAAAAAGGTGTATCTCTTACTTCTGCAGGGAAGCTATTTTATGAAAGATGTCAAAATATTTTAAACTATTTGGATTCAACGCAACAAGAAATGAAACAATTTGGACAAAAGGAAACATTGCGTATTGGCATCACACATACTACACTTCCTGTTTTAATGCCTTATTTTCATAAATTCACTAACCTTCATAAAGATGTTCATTATGAAATTCAAGATGCGATCACCTATACATTATTAAATTATTTACTCGATGGCATTGTTGATATTGCGATTGTTCGCTCTCCTGTACGTTTGGATGGATTGAATCACTTGAAAATTAAATCGGACACTATGATTGCGATAAGTAATAAAAAAGGTAAAGATACAATTACTCTTTCAAATCTAAAAAAGACTCCTTTGATGATTTATAGGCGTTATGAAGATTTAATTTTAAAAGCCTTCCAATCCAAGAATATTCAGCCTGATATTTTTTGTTTATGTGATGATGCTAGAGATCAATTGTTGTGGGCAAAAGAAGGGTTATGTACAGCCATATTTCCTAAATCGATGATGGCTTATTGTAAAGATTTATATGTACAAGATATTGAAGATGAAAATTTAAATACAGATATTTATTTGGTTTGGCCTACACAAAAAAAAGTCTCAAACCTTGTTCAAGACTTTATCAATTTTTTTCAGTAACACCTTGGCCTGTATTGGGATAAAAATGTGAATAGATGACATCATTTCCAAATACTAACAACAATATAAGACAGAAAACCGATACCTTTTTATTTAAATGTGTCCGTACAAAATTATCGATTATAGGTGCTAGTAAATAGACAAATGCCATGCCTCCAAGGCCAAAAACCAATAATCCTTCAGCACATATACGTCCATTTATATTTAAAAAGTAGCCTGTATAATCCCACCATCTCTGTCCATTGTGTGTAAGTTCTAAAGCCAGTCCAGTAAAATATTCTACACATCCACAAAGTAAAATGGATAAACCAAATTCTACTTTAGGGCGAGTTCGATATCGTTTTAACACCAATAAAATTAAAACACATCCAACCCCATAAATAGGTATCCACGGTCCATGTAAAACGCCTCTATTGATGAATTTTCCATAGGTAATCATAGATAAAGAGACTTCCCATATCCATCCTACAAAGCACATAAAGAAGAATAGGCAGAGTACAGATGTGATTGTGTAATTTCGATTGGGATGTAAAAAGCGTAGATTCGATTTTTTATATTCTTCCTCAATAGGAGATAATCGGACAGGATAGCACAAAAGATATACTTCTGTGATCATGGTTTGAGCCTGCATTTGTTTGTAGCTATAGGTTTCATAGGCTCTTTCTTGCGAAGTTAAATTAAATATAAGTCCAAAATTTTTACATAAGAAGCCTTTTAATCCTGTATAAACATTTTCCATTGGATCCTTCTCATTTAAGTACGAAATCACATCTGCATAAGTGCTAGATACAACTTTTGAATCTGGCTTTTCGAATAAATATCGATCCACAAGTAATTCTGAATGGAATTCATTTCTTCTTGATGCATAAAATTCACACCACAAAGAAGACTTATAGGCATTTGTATACAATAAACTAGAAACGCCAACACTCAAAATATCCAGTATATACCATCCTACTAGGGAGCATTGCCACTTAAACAATTCAATACGATATCCAATCATCATTTCTTTTGATAAATGATAGGCTTGTTTAAAGGATAGATTGGGATTTTCTGCTAGGACATATTCCATTAAAAAGGATGTGTAATAAAAATAGATACATCCAATAATTGTAGGCATAGATAGAGCTAAAATGAATATTTTTGAAGTTCGAATCCAAGCAATGTGCATTTGTTTTTTTAAGCGTACAAGATATACAAAGCGGTCCATTGGAATTTTGGCATAGATTCTTCCTTCTAGAAATAATCGTCGATTTATAATAGGAAGGGTATTAACGATACAAAACCAAAATAAGATACTGACAATTAATCCAACGCTTATAATCAAACTTGATAATAAATTTTTCGATTTAAATGCCATCGCAACACCTGTAAATACAGTATTCAAAATGGATCCAGAAATAATACCATTGACGATGTGGGCAAAAACTCCATTGGTTGTACCTAATACACCACTAGGAAAAAAGATAGATAGAGAATGTATAAAGGATGAGTGCATTAAGATTCCTGTCGCATTATTGGTTGTATCTTGTCTTAATAGAGATAGACTGGATGTGAATTCACTTCCTAACAAGACGGCGCTTAAACAAATCATCAAATAGATTAAATAATGATTCTTTATATTTTGATGGGCTAACTTTTTACTTTCTTTTCTATTCATACCTAGCATTTTACCATAAAGAAAACAAAACACACTCTTAAGGACGTAAAAATGTAGACATAATAAAAGTGTGCAATTGCACACTATTTGAAAGTTGCGACATCTTCTACGCTTTTACGTTTAGGCATTGTAGGATCAATATCTCCTTTACCTAAGCCAATGACAGAGACAATGGTTTCTTTTTCATCAATATCTAATATTTCTCTTAATTTAGCTTCATCACGAATTCCCATAATCAATGTTCCATATCCAAGTTCAGTTGCCTTTAAAATCATATTTTGTGTAGCTAAACCTAAATCATAAGCACCCCATCCATTTCCAAGTTCATTGGTTGGTGTTCCATCTTTTTCAAATCCACTACGATTGGATACAAAACTCATCACAATCAATACAGGTGCATTTTCTACGTTTGCCGCATTAAATTCTGGTAATCCTAATTTTTTAACTTCCGCCAATTTTTCTTTAGAAGTAATGACATGATAACGAGCTGTTTGTGAATTTTTCCAACTTGGAGCTAAGATTCCAGCCTCAATACAAGTCTTTACATCCTCCATTGGTACTTCATCCGTTGTATAACGACGAATGCTTCTTCTTTTACTGATGACTTCATTAAATTCCATATTTTGTTTCTCCTTTTTTTAGTTAGTATATGCTAAAATGAGTAAAAATGAAAGCGAGAACACTTTATGAATTCGATTATCAAAAGTTTATTTGACAGAAAAAGTTGTCGGATGTTTGAAGACAAAGAAATTTCCATTGAAAACAAAAAACTAATTTTAGAAAGTGCCCTGCAGGCACCTAGTGCCGGTAATCAACAAATGTATACTATCATTGATGTTCAAGATAAAAAGCTTCAAGACACACTTTCTAAAACTTGTGATAATCAGCCTTTTATCAAGCAAGCCAAAATAGTTCTTATTTTTTGTGCAGATTTCCAAAAATGGTATGACCTCTTTAAAGCAAATGATTGTCATCCTAGAAAGCCTGGGGTTGGTGATTTATTATTGGCAACAAGTGATGCATGTATTGCGGCTCAAAATGCCGTTGTAGCTGCAGAAAGCTTAGGCATTGGCTCTTGCTATATCGGAGACATCTTAGAACAACACGATATGCATCGAAAATTATTGAATCTTCCTGATTATGTGGTCCCTGTATGCATGTTAGTATTGGGGTATCCTAGTTCTTCACAAAAAAACCGAATAAAACCTACGCGTTGTCAATTAGAAGATATTGTTTGTATAAATCAGTATCATCAAAAGAGTAAGGAGGAACTTAAAAATATGTTTGATCATAGAAAAGGAAGCCAATCCTTTCATGAGTGGCTTCAAGCTTTTTGTGCAAGAAAATATAATAGTGATTTTTCTAAAGAAATGACAGATTCTGTTAAAAAATATATCGATCAATTTGAACAATGATGTATAAAGTTTGAAAAAATGAGTTGGCTATTCTTGTCTTTTTTATAAGAAAATTCTGGATGCCATTGAACACCCCACATAAACGGATAGTCAGGTGCATAAATAGCTTCAATCAATCCATCCTTACTTGTGGCCATAGCTTTTAGCCCTTGTCCTAATTTTTTGATTCCTTGATGATGTAGGCTATTTACTTCAATCATCTCTTTTTCAAGCAATTTTTTTAGTGGACTATCCAAAACCAATTGAACTTCATGAATCGGTTTATCATACGGTGTGCTCTGATGATGTTTAACACGAGAATACATTTGACTATTAATATCCTGATACAAGCTTCCGTGCATCATGACATTAAAAAATTGATGTCCTCTACATATTCCAAGCATGGGCATTTTTAATTCATAGGCAAGTTTAAAAAGATTAAATTCCATTTCATCTCTTTCAAAACAACATTGTCCACATTCATCACTTATTTTTTCATTATACATAAATGGAAAGATGTCAGGTCCTCCCGTAAACAGAAGACCATCCACTCTTTGAATAATTTCTTCTAAATCCCTTTGTTCATAGGTTAATGGAAGCATAATGCCAATGCCTCCAGCTTGCTCAATAGCCTTCATGTAGCCAGGAAGCATCCAATAGCTTTCTCTTTCAATATCAACAAGGGGAATAATTCCTATCACAGGTTTCATACGTAAGACCTCCTAACAAACAAAAAAAGACGTCCAATCCATGAAAGAACGTCTTTGTTCGATACTCAAATTATACTTATTTTTAATTTGAAATCAACTAAATATGTTATGATTAAGACATGAAAACTAACCATACTATTCCTATTTTAATTTTTATCATTTTCGAATCCATCGCCATTATTCTCACTCTTACCAAACATAACCTCTTTTATTTATTCAATTTTTCTTATATAGGAATTTGTCTAAGTATAGGACTTTGCCTATTTCAAAAGAAACAAGAACACGCAAGAAGAGTCGTACAGTTATGTATTGGATTATATATGCTTGTATATCTAGGCCTTATTTGTCAGGAAAATATGCAAATAGAGGGATTTTGGTATTACTTGTTTACTGGAACTTTTGAGGCGGCTACGATTCATTATGCCATTGCCAAAATATTTGGACCTCTTCTTTTTGGTAGAGGTTGGTGTGGCTATGCATGCTGGACAGCTATGGTTCTTGATTTTTTACCTTATAAAACTCCAGAAGAACCTAGAAAAAATATAGGCTGGATTCGGTATATCACTTTTCTTCTATCCTTTATTTTTGTATCTATTTTATTTTTAACTCATACAAAAAATTTAGAGCATATTTTATATTATAGCTTTATTATTGGAAACCTTGTTTATTATGTTTTAGGAATTGGACTTGCCTACAAATATAAAGACAATCGAGCCTTTTGTAAATATGTATGTCCTATTACCATATTTTTAAAGCCCACCACCTATTTTTCAGCATTTAAAATAAGGTGTGATCATTCAAAATGTATTTCTTGTGGCAAATGCAAGAAAGTATGTCCAATGAATGTAGATGTTGTTAATGATGATAGAAAAACCGAATGTATTTTCTGTATGGAATGTGTGAAGG
>CAVGPK010000012.1:0-23848 GCA_963631155.1 bacterium
ACTTCATATTCATAGTTCTGATCATACATTATGAAATTTAAAGTGAATGTTTTAAGCTTGCTATTAACATTATTTTCTTTTTTTAGTATCTCTTTTATTTTCTTCATCTCATAATGATATACATGATTTCTCATGTGATATGTAATAGTTCCATTCAGCAAATGAGATACTTCTTTTTCAGATATTCTCATATTGCATGAGTCACATTTGTAATATAGGTATGGTACTTTTCCACTTCCGTATCCACATGTGCATGACATTATCCGTCCACACTTGTTGCACATAATCTTTCGTTTGTATAAATATTCATGCTTTTTTTCTGGATCATATTTAACTACCATCTTATTAGCGAGATTCCATTCCTCTTCCGTAACCAATGCTATTGTATGATTTTTTATTTCTTTGCCCGCTATTTCGCATGTACCATAGTAAATCTTATTTTTCACTATTCGGTAGATGTGGCTATCACTCCATGTTCTATCAAATTTATTATCAGATTTTAATTGCTTTGTAATTTCTGGAACAGATTTATTTTCATCAATTATTTGTTTGAAAATCCATTGAATTGTTTTAGCTTTTTCTTCATCTATTTCTAATTTTTTGGTACTTTCATTCTTTTTATATCCAAATGGAATTCTGGATTTTGGATAATTCCCCTGTTCCGCTGATTCAGCTAATGCACGAAGTACTCTTTCTGATATGTTTTCTCTTTCTAGCTGTGCCATACTTCCAAGCATATTTAAAAAGAATCTTCCTTGTGGGGAAGCAGTATCAATTCTTTCTGTTACAGAAAGCAATGTAATTTTATTCTGATTTAAAAGATCCATAAAGTCTGCTAGATCTCGAACATTTCTAGTGAGTCTATCTATGCAATAAACACAAATGACATCAACAGTCCTTTCTTTTATTCTTTGAATTAGCCTTTCCATTTCTGGCCTATTGAGATTTTTGGCAGACTTTCCAGCTTCTTCAAATAGTTCTATTGTTCTTTCATCTTCAGAATAGAATGAATCGATATAAGACATCATTCTTTTTCTTTGAGATTCTAGGTTATATCCCTCTTCTGCCTGCCACTTAGTAGACTCTCGTGAATATAAAATTATTCTTTTTTTCATATCTCGCCTCTTTTTCAATTCTTTTTTTATGAAATTCTGTTTATTTGGTATACAATAAACATGCTTATATGGTATACAACAATCAAGCAAAGGAGAATGGAAATGAAAACAATAACAATAAGCAATACTAAAGGTGGAGTAGCTAAATCAACCTCTTCACAAGCAATCGCAACAATCCTTAACCAGTTAGGACATAAGACCTTGATTATCGATTGTGACATGCAAAGAAACACTTCAGATGCATATAATGCAATCAAAAAGTCAGGACAAAATAATATGTTTGATGTTTTTTCTGGAAGATGTAGTTTGCAAGATGCAATTACTGAAACGGAGCTTGGGGACATTATTATATCAGACCGTCATTTAGATTCTGCAAGCATCTGGATCAATGATAGCTCTGATGGAGTTTTCTTCTTGCAAAAGAGATTAAAAGAATTAGAACAAATAACAGATTATGAATTTGTAATTATCGACACAAGTCCTTATCAGAATTTAGTACTCGATTGTGCATTAGTTGCAGCAGATGAAATCATCATCCCTTCAGATGATGATATGGCTACACTTAATGGAGTACTCCAATTGATCGGACACATTGGTAGCTTAGAGTCAGCAAACAATATCAAAATTAAGATTGGTGGAGTTTTGTTCGTTCGATATACAAACAGAACAAAGAGCTGGAAATTCCAAGAAGAATACTTCAATCTATCAACAAAACAATTAGGCACAAAAGTATATAAATCCAAAATTCCTAGTGCGACAGCTGTAAAAGACGCACACAGAAACTCAACAAATGTTGCTGATAGCAATCCGAAATCAAAAGTAACATTAGCATATAAGGAATTAGTAAATGAATTATTAGAGGAAAAATAACATGACAACACCAGAAGATATTTTAAAAAGAATACAAAGAGAAGTTTATACAGAGGACAGAGATCCATCTGAATACGTTAAAGAAGTAAAAGCTGGAACTTTAAATATTAGTGAGATTCCTTTCTTAGACATTAATCCATCCACAGAAAATAATAGCTTACGTTCTATGGATAATGATGATTTAAGAATACTAGCGGACTCTATAAAAGAGTTTGGAATCAAAGAACCTCTTAGAATCTATGAAGAAGCCGAGCAAGGATTTAAATATAAAATCATTTCTGGGCATAGACGATTTGCAGCATGGAAGATGCTAGTCGAAGAAGATCATTATGATCCAAACACAACATTACCAAGTATCATCGTTAACAAACCTGTAGACAATATTGCTGAAAAAATAGATGTTGCTCAATCAAATATTTCCAGAAAGAAGCCAAAAGATCTTATACGTGAAGTTAATATTGCAAATAGTATCTGGCAGGAAATTGTAGATGCAAACAAGCAAAATGAGTACAAAGATAAGCTATTATCAAATTTCAGAAGAAGAAATAAGGACAACGAAAAGTACAAAGCAAATCCTAAAAGATTTGAAAGATATCACTACCGAAGCAGAATCGAGTTTATACGAGCAATCACTGGTCTAGAGTGGACAAACAACACAGTTAATCACGCTTTGAAGAAAACTGTTACTGGAGATAATGTTCCAGATGAAGAAGGTAAGCTAGAAGATGATCCAGATGAATTGGCAGAAAAGGAAGCAGCAAAAGCAACAAAGAAAGTCACAAAGCAATCTGTCAACAAACATTTAACAAAGGTTATTGATTTGTTGAACCAGTACTGCAACACAGCAGATGATGTAAGCGTAGAGGTTACTTCAAAGATTGCAGATTTAGAGGAATTTAGAGACAACTATTTCCCGGAAGAACAAAAAAAGAAAAAGAAAAGAGCTGAAAATCAAACGATTACAGCAGAAAATGTGGATTCTTTATTTCAATAAAAGTGATGTGGTGCAGATTTGCACCACATTTTTTATGACTGCCATAGTTGTGGTGCAACATTGCACCACACTCTTTTTTCACTAGATTTAGTAATTTTAAAATATTGTGGTGCAAATCTGCACCACATTTTTGAATACAACAAATAAATTTATTATTTACGGCTAAAAAGGCTTAAATATCAGCAAAAATACAATTTGTCATAGTAGGATAAATCATCTTTAAGCTACTATGACAATCTAAATGTTAGACATTTGCAGGAGGATTAGGCGCCCATTGAAACAGAACACATATTTATCTATGATAATCTGATGATGGTCAAAGCGATGCGCGCAAAATATATATACACTTGACCAAATATACAAGGAGGTTTCCTAAAAGTGAACCAAAACGAATTAATTAAAGGCAAAGACCTAATGAGCGTACTTAAGTACGTGAACCAAAACGAAATTGAAATGGATGATTACGAGTTGGAATGCTATGAAAGTAGTATACCTAATCAATGCTATTTCATTTTCATTGATCATTGTGGAGAAGATTCTGAACATCCAAACTTTCCATTGTACGATCACATTCACATTTTCGCAGTAGAAGATGAAAATGTGATAATGCATTTCAATGGCTATTGGATAAATTTAAAGAATCTATTAACAAGTGCTGACTTTATTGCATGGATATGCAATGACAGTATTGATGTCGGAGAAAAAGCTGATCTATTCCTAAACTTAATAAAGAACATATGTTCTTGTTATGTGCGAGAAGAAGATTTAAAGATTGATGGCACAAAAACTGAAATAGCTTATCGATATCTTGAACAATATTCTAATTTAGATATTAATGATAACTATGTGTTTATCGGCGATAAGTTTAGGTTTCTAATCCCATTTGATCATCCTTTTTATATCTCGAATACTCGTAAAATCTTAGAGCGGCATATCCGTTTGAACTTCGATATCGAAAGTGATGATGATGAAATGAGAGACTATTTAGAAGAATACACAGCTGATAAATTAGCAAAATATAATGGTTTCCTTGTTCGACATTCAATTAAAAACAAAAAAGAAGAAGCGGAAAAAATGCTTTCAGAACATTTCAAATCAACGCTCAATTAATCAGATATTTTGATGAAAGCTTCATTCAGCTTCAGAAAAAGATCATATTAAGTATGAAAAAAACCGTCATAGCAACTTATTTTTGATATAAGCCACTACGACGGTTTTACTTACCCTGATTATTGTTTCCTTCAAGAATATCAGGATTAGCAAGCTCTTTCATCTTCTTTTCTTCACGTTTTTTCTTGCGTTCTTCTTTCTTAATATCTTCCAAAACAAGTGTTCTTAGATACAAATTTATGTTATCAACTGACTCAATTCTTTGGATGATTTTCTTACCTTCATCAGTATATTTATTAATTCTGAATAAGATAACTTTTAGATTTTCTTTGACATAATTGTTACGATATTCCGCATATTTTTTGTTATATTCTTTGCGATATTCATTACGTCTATACTTATGTTTTTCCTCTGGAATCTGATTATCTTCCGTTATGATTTCTTCATCCAATTTATCACTCATAGCAGTTTGCCTCTCTTTTTTTACATTTTTTCAATTCGTTTTCTGTGAAATTTTATCACATTTTAAACAAAATTAGCAATAAGCTGATTATGTTTATTGTATAACGTATAAGCAAGGAATATCATTGAGACTCACGAGAAGGCGCCTAGAATTGCATATACGCACGATTTCTGTGAAAAATGGTCTATTTATCATCTGAACCATCTCGCTTTGATTTGGTACCTTAAAACCAATATTTTAGATATCTTGATTTTTGGGGTACTTCTGATTCGCTGATTTTGACTCATTTAGTACCTTTTCCGCTTCTGCTCGTGCAGTTCTAGTAATAAATTCATTGATACTAATTCCTTCTCTCGCTGCTGCACGTTTGATCATCTGCACTGTATCATCATTTGTGACATAGCTACCACGAGCTTTATTCTTTACCCTCTTTTTCTTTTCTTTTGCTGGAACCCTCAAATGTTCATACGGGTCTGTCATATTTGTAACATAACCATCGTAGTTGTATTGAGGCACAAAGCTGAATGGTTCCATATCATCAATACCGATACCTTTAACATTTTTGCGGATACTATGACTGATTGCTTTGATCTGAGATTCATCACAAATTACTGTAACGGTCTGTGAGCCTTTATACAGATTGCCATCACACGACAGTGCATGTAATCGATCAATTTCGTATACGGGCATATAGATTACTGGATCCACTTCATCTCCTACTTGCCAATTATGAGCATCATTGCTTTGAACATTCTCAAAAGTAACTGGCATAGTATCTCGGTATTTACTTACACCATCCAAATAGATTTCTTCATCCGTTTTGAACAAGGCGTATCTCATGGCAGTCAGGCCATTACTATTAGCGGGCACTACATATTTTCCATCAAACAATGGATCGTTGTAAGAAAACACACCATTATGTGCTGAGAACCATTCTTGAAGCTTGTTACGCTCTCTTTGGTAGTTACTATTATCGATTTCATTTTTAGGCATTGATGGGATAAGCGGTATTTCAACAGTACCAGCTATCTCATGATTTGTTGTTGGATCAATGACTATTTGCTTTTCTCGATACCTTAGCTTTCTCGTTTTCTGATCATCATATTGCTTTAATATTCTTTCCTTCGCTTCTGGTTTAAGAACCCCCTTCTTCCAACCAGTAGCCATTGAATAAACCAAAGCATCTTGATTGCACACAATAAGAGCTTGCACTTTAACGGAGCGTTGGTACACCTTTCCCAATTCAATATTCAGTCTTTCTTCAAGATTCTTTTTTACGATAGCATCTGAGTAGTTTAGTTTGAACATAGTTCCAGTTCTGAACGGTTGAACATAAACCATGAAGATTCTTCTGCTATTGAACACAATTCCTTTGAAGCGTGCCATACGAATCACATCAGTACTTTCACTAATATAGTCTTTGAACCATTCTGTAATCTCTCGTTTCGAGTAGAATACACCTTTTGTCAGAATATCTTTCTTTTCTTTTTCAGTGATTTCCGTTTTGTAAGGTGGATACTCACCATTATCCCAATAAGCAAACTGATAATCTTTCGTAACTAAACAATTCACTAGATCTTTCAGTGATGGCTTATCTGATTCGTGAACAGCAACCTCATTGAACTTAAGCATTGTCTTAGCACGACACAGATCTACATAAGCTTCAACTGCATTACGTCTTCTAGCCAGATCGTACTCGCAAGTCATCTTAGCGGAGTTCTTGCTGTTATAAGAATCCACACCTTCTTTATCACAAACATACAATCTTCCAAGCTTTGTGATCCAAACTGTGCGGCACGGAAGTATATCTCTAGATTCTTCTATGAACCCATACTCTCTTAGTCTCTTTAAAGAATCAGATATCTGAGAACTATAAGAATCCCTAGCCAACATTCTAAGATCGTCAAAAGACATGAACTGGGCGTGGTAGAGATATTCCAACATTCTCCAAGTTATTGAATTTCTTCTAATTGTTTTCTTTTTACTCATCTTTCTCCTTTCTAGTTTGTCACAGTAGCATCAGTATTTCTTTATCACTATGACAAACACATTATTTTCTTTAATCACAATACACATCTCTCTTAATGACTGTTTTATTCATGATATTCATCATTCATAAAACCATTTTTCACTAGATTCACTTTTTTCTTCTTCACTACGACAAAGTACATCCTATTTGTCACAGCAATCAGAAACGTAATCAACATCACTATGACAACATAAGGTCTTTTTGTCATAGCAACTTGATTATCAATAATCCAAACAAAACCAAACCGACTGTTTTTCCAAATAGCTAACGCTATTCTCCAAAACTTCAAACAATTTTGGTTTGCAAGTGCTAGTATTTACTTGTTTTCAGATAAAATAACCTATGCCCTACATAAATCTAGCTAATATTTAACATGTTAGGCAGTAGTTATAGATGTCATTTTCCAAAATTGCATGATGTTAGGCAGTAGTTATTTACGCAATTTATGATGTTAGGCAGTAGTTATTTTGCTTAAATCACAATTTCAGGATGCTGCAATGCCGTCTTTCGAGATAAAAACACAAATTCCATCCCTTCTTTTTCGCTTTCTGGGATTAGTTCGAACTTAGAAGCAAAGTTCATTATGCTTGCTGAGTCATTTATTGACATATGTCTTACTACTGCATTGATCACATTTCCAGTTTCTTTATTGTCATTGTCTGCAAAAGTTTTACGATTGAACTTATGTGCTTTCCTGATCACCACTACCACAAACGGTGTTTCAATACATTGTAAAAGTTTCGTATTATTTTTTGCTTCCCATTTGCAGAGTCCAATTTCTGCACTCTTATTGAATACGTAAGAATAATTCCAATTCTGATTAAAAGTAAGTGGCGTAAATACTCTTAGTATCTTTCCATCGAAAGAAACTTCAGAAGCTGCTAAATCAGTAGTAAATAATTCCCCATCTTTTAAACCGTATTCAGAGCTTTCGTAATTACTTGATGATAAAGGATAGTACAAATGTTCAAGTAAAGCACCAGTACTATCCAATTGTTTTGACGCAAGGTTTCTAATATTCAATAAACACTCAGCTTTTTTATATAAATCAGAATCATCTATTTCTATCATTTCTTTAGCATAATGATTTTCACTTTCGATTGTCTTATACAAAAAATCCATTTTTTTCATATGCGATGGAACGCCTGCATAAAACTTCTTTCTCGTCACTTCACCAAGCCTCACTATTTTTCTTTTTTTCTAATATACGGTAATGGTGTGGTTGCAATTCATCTACTACAGCAATGATATTAAATCCCATATTTTTAGGTGTACAAAAAGCCATACTCTCATCGTCAAATAAAGCGATTCGTCTTAAGTGCTTTCTTTCATCGAGATTTAATTCTCTTTGTGACGATTCAATTAGTAAAGCTTTTGGAGTTTCACATCCACGATTGAACTTTGCCACTTGAAAAATTCTTGATATAGTATCTTCTTTTGGTGGAACAAGAAATTGCAACGTCCAAGGCTCGGAATTAATAACGTATTCCGAAACATGAGGTAACATCGTGGATAAAAGCCACATACAATCAATGATATCTTTACCATCTCTTGACTCTTCATAATTGATACCTCTTTTTACCATGTAATAACTGTCGGTATTTAGATTGGATAACCGTGTATCGTTAGTTAACGTAACATATGCACCTTTTGTCATCACGTAACCATCTTCAGATAAATAAAGCTCACCGTGAGATTGCATTTTCTTCAGTAAAAAGCGAATGTATTCATCATTTACTGTATCGCCAAAATTAGAGACAATCATGGAACGCAATAAACTTAACGTCATTACAGACACATGTTTGAGTGTGTAATTTACGAAAACCTCAACGGCATCATCATTTCTAAACATTCTAGCCAACTCCTTTCTAATAAATTTGTAAGAAAACAAACGACATGAAAAAAGCTAGTGACGAACACTAGCAACGAGAAACGCTCTCGGAACAGAAACTTTCTGTGTGGAAAAAACGAGGTGACGCAAAGAGGGAATTTATGACGTTCCAAACACAACGACTTTACGAAGTAAAAAAGCAAATAGCCTAGAGGTATCTCTTTTGTATTCACCTTACTTTTGTTCTTTATGCTCATCTATTCTTTCTCCTTCCCTCTCTTTAAAAATCATGTCTATAAGACTATCATCAAAATTTATATACTCTTCTTCCAACGTTTTCTCTGTATTGTAACGCTCTTCATTAGATTGAATTTCATTTGTGACTTCGTTTGTTTTAAAAACATCGTTAAGCAAATCATCATCAAAATAAATATAATCATCAGCTTTTGAACCATGCTCTTCTTCCGAATCTTGATTACCATTCAAAAGATTAGCCAAGCTCGGATTTGCGTGTTTAACATTTGTTAATGTACTTTGCTTAAAAGATGTTTCTTTCCTCATTCTTTCTACAAGCTGAGTGTAAGCTTCTGCTTCTTCATCCTCAGAATAATTACTGAATAACATTTTCTCTAAATCGCCCTTATGTTTATTCCATTCTTCTTTAGTCTTATCATCTGTGTAAAAAAGCAATCGTTCAACGTATCCATTAATAATTTTTAAATTAATGTAAGTACCACCAGCATTAAACAAACATTGACCAGGTTGTTGAGTTTGCAATCGTTTGATTTGATCGTATGTTAAATGTAACAATTCACCAATCATCGTTGCATTATCCTCATTTGTTTTTAACAACATCTTTGTGGAAGTATTATCCAACAAAGTTTTACCTGTTGTACCACCATCATATTTCAATAAATCATCTAATGACTGTGTAGCAACAACCATCGAGCAATTGTATGCACGAACAAGTCTAATCATCTTTGTTGCTAATTTAACCGCTGATGGTGATTTACACACCTTCCAAAATTCATCAAAGAACACTGCTTTATGTTCTTTTGCGTCTTCTTTAATCTTCGACCAAACATAATCCATTGCTAGATATAAGGCTACAGAGAAATCAACTTCTGACATTCCTTCCAATCCAAATACAATAAATTTGTTTGTTAGATCTACATTTGTTTGACCATTCCATGTTTTCCCAGAACCATTAACAAAATAGGACATTACTTCAGCAATACTCTTTGTTCTAGAACTTTCACATAAAGTATTGTAAAGATCTTCTAGCGTTGGCATTTTTTTAAATTTTTTACCTTCTGGATCCAATGGATCAATCAATGATTCATTATCTTCCGTAATACAAAAAGGCTCTTTTGCATAAGTATTGTGTATTGCAATATTAAGTTGTGTTTCATCGGCAGGCGATAATTTCCCTGTTTTCAATTCAACCCATTCAACTAATGTTTCTACTTTCGCTTCAAGATAAGATCTACTTTCCCCTTCTGCAAAACCATTGTTATTAACAGATTCATCATGTGGCAATATCTCCATAATATTGATACAGTCTTGTGTTCCAGTGGCCAGAGAAATAAACTGACCACCTACAGCTTCAGTCACCCTTTGATACTCATGTTGTTTTTCACACGCAAATAAAATTACTGGTACTTGCAACATTCTTAATCTAGTAGCAACAGTTAATGTAGTAACAGTCTTACCACCACCACTTGTTCCAAATATACCAACATTCATATTAGTGAACATAGAGTTATTCCAAAGGTTAGGCATAACAGGTGTATCATTGGACGCTTCATCCACACCAAACAAAATACCGTGTGGATCAATAAACTCTGGAGTAGTAAATGGATACATAGATGATGCTCCACTTTCTAACATATTTCTTCTTCCATATTGGAACAATGTCTTTTCCATTCTTCCGAATGGCAATGCAGAAAAGAAAGCCTGCTCTTCCATATATTTATAACGTTCTATCTTTAATCTCTGGTTTTTTACCATTCTTTGAATGAGATCATATTTCTTTTCTACTTCTTCTGGTGTTCTTCCACTTATCGTTAACATTACTGTCGCATAATAAAATCTTGCACCATTTCGCAATCCGTTATTTAGATATCTTCCCGCATTTAAAGCATCTTCAGCAGTTTCACTACCAATTGTGTCTTCCTTAGCATTATAAAGATCGCCTTTACTATATTTAATAGAGTTCAAGATCTTTTGTCTTCTGAAATCGGAATTATCTCTTTCAAAGTAGATATTTATATCTATCCCATTTTCTGTATTAATATAAGGTGTTAGCCAACCTGGCTCAACATATGTGCTATATCCATCCGAAGGGAAATACGCAAATGTATAATAGGTATCATTATTCACTACCACATAATTCTTATTTCTAAAGTCAATGCTAAATGGCGATAAATACTCCGAAGGAGAAATATATATATCCGAAAAGTTTAAATCTTTTTCTTCAGCAAATTCCTTGTATTTTTTATATACTTCTTCTTTGCGTTCTTTGTAACTTTGTTCACTATATCTATTAAGTATTTGATAAAGTATTTCTTCAATTCCCTCATTTTCAGCTTTATAGATATCATTCGTTCCTTCTG
Organism: bacterium; assembly: GCA_963631155.1. Classification (GTDB taxonomy): domain Bacteria; phylum Bacillota_I; class Bacilli_A; order Erysipelotrichales; family Erysipelotrichaceae; genus Holdemanella. Next base: position 11,028 of record CAVGPK010000012.1, read on the forward strand.
GTAAAGTATGATGTATAACAGTATTTCCACAAACTGCTAATGCCGCTTCAATCTGTCTAGCCTTTTCATTTAAGTTATCACAGATAGAATCATATGTCGGAACTTCTCTCATTGAATAGTCTCTTGAAAATTCAAATGATATAAAGAATCTTCTTTGTGTAGAGTATAATTCATGATTTATAATTACGTTCTTATATTCCTTAGCCATTCTTCTTAATGATGACTTTTCTTCGTTAGCAATCTTTTCATCCAAGAAATTTTTCTGTGCTGATAGATTTGCTGGAAGTGTAATTGCAGTTAACTGAACATTATTAGGACATTGAGTAATTACATTTTCAAAATTACGTGCAACTTTAAATCTTTCTTTTCTTGTATACAGATTAAAAGGGATTGGTGATATTTCCATAATTTTAATGAATCTATTATCTTTTGTAATAACAACACCACGATAGATTTCAGCAATCTTTATATTCGATTGTACAGATTCATGAGGTATCTTCTTTACCTTTTTTTCTTTTGCCATTCACTAATCTCCTTTCATTTTCTTCTTTTGTTGTTTTCTATATTCATGTCTTTCTTTTCGTGTCATATATTCTTCTGGTTTAGCAACACTATCTTCATCATCCTCAAAGTAATAGTCTTGGAACTCTTTAAAAGCATCTACTTGATTCGTAACTTTACGTTGCTCGTTCTCAATTGACTTACGTTTCAATTGATTCCATATCAAAACAAATCTATCTTTATAGACCATAGCATCAACAACATATTCTTCATGATCCAATTTCTTTGCCTCTGTCTTAAAGTGACCGTTATATATAGCAACTCTTCTTCTTTTTTTAAATCTTATGATATAACGCAAGTATTGAAATACAGTTCCACCTTTGTACCCATAAGCAACAGGAACAGCAGTCAACCCAAAACAAACAATCATATTTCTAATATTGTCAGTATTCCAAGGCTTTTTGTATACAAAGATCATAAAGTAAATAAAGATTGCCACTCCGCCACAAAGCAACGCTTGTATAAAATTGATATATTTTAAACTGATTGAACCTAATAGATTAAATGAGTTCTGATAGTTCTGAGGAATAACCAAATATGTATCTTCTTCGTTATTCGCCATTATACTCACTTCCTAAAAAACTCAATAGTTCAATATTTGCATAAAGGTCGTTAGCTAATAATTGAACCAATTCTCTAAATTTAGCTGGTGTTGGAATATTATCTACCCAAATAGAACACTTCATTTTCAATTTGCTATCCTCATATTTCAGCATCCCATTTTCATTATCATCATTTAATTCATTGATTTTATCTTGTATAAAGTCAACTTTATTTTCTGGCACTTGCAAAGGACAACCAATCGTCAATGCAATTAAAGGTTTTAAATTATAAAGATGTATATTCATCTCAATATTTGCATTAGAGTTTTTATAAATATAATTACAATCTTCTGTATGTCTTGCACCGATTTCAGTTAATATATCTTCCATTTGCATCTTATTTCTCCTTTCATTTTTAAAGGCACTTACGTTTATTGCAAGTGCCTAATCATCTATATTTAATTAGAGTTTTCTAGCTCTCCCTCTTACATATGTATCTAGTTTCTCTTCAACAGTAACTAGAACCCTATCATTACGGTCTAATTTACGACTGCCCAGTAATCTGCTTTCATGCACAGATGCTAATACACCGTTCGAAAGATTAACACTATAAATATGAGAGTTTTTGTTATAGCTACTTACATATCCCATTTGCACAGAACCAACTGCCATTGTTTTTAGTGCTTTTGGTGTAAATCCTCTATCGAACAATCTACCTGATACAGATAAATATACCCAATCTTCAGTTTCTTTCTTTCCAGTTGGCACTCCATTTTTATCAAGTATAGGATCACCTTTATGATGGATATAACATTTTTGAATCTTTACAGAAATCTTACTTCCATTCACAATCTTCTTACCGTTGATGTAACAATTTGTACAATCCGTAACAACTGATCTACCTGTTAATTCATAGGCAGAGATATAAGATTCAACACCACAACATTCGACTTTCACACCATTTGTACGTGTCTGAAGAACGTTAGCAAAATATGTATCATTCTTATTAATCTTCTTTTTTGTATCGTTAGAGAAGAACCAGAATTTCTGATAAAACTTCATTGCCGATTTTCTATCGCCTTGAATACTGTATGTGTAAGGTGTTTGCCATACGTCATAAGTGTCTTCAACTCTCAATCTCTTTGCTTCTTTAATAAACATAGGAATACGTGATCCAATCTGATATTCCATTGTTCTTTTTCTCTTTTCGAGTTTTTGTTCTTCTGTCATAGAATCATATGCACTACCAAAGATCTGATTTTCCATCCAATAATCATCTTCCGAAATAAACACTTGCATATCAGGATATTTTGGCATCGTAACAATTGCAAACAATCCATTAGGTAAGTTGTCAGAGAGTCCTTTTTGTACAGAAGAAACGATTCCCCAAACTAAACTCTTATTCTTTTTGAAACCAGTAATTTCAGTCCAGTTTGCAGTTTCAATTTCATCGAGTGTTGCTTGATTGAGAGAATCAGCAATAAGTGGATCAGTTTCAATACCAAGTTCTTTATGCACTTCTGGAACTTTTTCTTCTTTAACTGTTTTTTTCTTAGGAGCTTTAGCAACTGTCTTAGTAGCTTTAACTTCTTCATCTTCCAAATCACTTACTGCAAGTGGTTGTTCTGTGACATTATCAACTTTCGCTTCTGTTTGATTAGATGATAAGTCATCAATTTTTGATATATCTGTTTCATTTGTTGTAATAACTTCAACTACTTCTTCTTTTACTTCATTCTTTTTTGCTCTTGGCATAATTTATCTCCTTTTCTAAATATCAATATCTCTTTCTATTTCTTTTTTATTCTTTTTTCCTTTTTTATTTGGTCTTCTCTTAACCGTTTTTTCTAGTTCAGCATCTTGCGGAAATAACGTTTGTTGTGTAGCTGGTTGAATATTCCTATTAATATAATCATCTAATTCTTGATCAGCTTTCGTCTTTTTCTGCTCTAGCTTTTCATCCATTTCAATGATTTTAGTAATCTCTTCTTCACTTTGAACATCATTTTCAATCAAATCAGATTCATTTAAAGTGAACTCTTTCATTACGCTTTTATCTTTTTCTATTTGAATTGATTTTAAGAACTCTTCTATATCTTCATCGCTGAAATAAGTTTCACTTGTATAGGCAGATGGACTCTTATCTTCTTTAATGATAGGAATCTGTTCAGTAGGCATATCGTCTACATTTTCTTTAACCATATCAACGTCAAATAGTGTTGAGACACTCTGTTCTGGCAGACTGATCTCATTAATTAATTTTGCGATATTATTAATTGACTTTTCTAAATTAGTAAATACGGTTAATGCTTCTTCTGGCTTAGTGTATGAATAATAGATAGATTGATTTATTTCACCTTTTTCAATTCGTTCATTAAGTGGAACAATATCATTTTTTAAATTTACTCTTAAATCCTCTCGATACATTGGATGGAGCTTGTAATAAAACGTATTTAAGATAATAGGATTATCAACTCCATGACATAATAGAATCGACCTCTTTGGCAAATGGCCTATTTCTTCTGGAGTCATTAGCTTAGATTTGACTGTATGAACATTTAAAGTATCAGATTTAACAGTTCCAAAAACCATATTAGTTTCTGTATGGCTTTCTGTTAGTACAGTTGTATCTCCTAAAAGATCAGAAAAATAATTTGTTGTATCTGTTTCCGTACCACCTAAGAACATTTTGCAGTTTGTATTCATCTTAATAGTATGTGCTGCTTCTTTCCCATAGATTTCTTCAAGTTGTGAATGTGATTGAAACAACATCGTCATATTGATTTTTCTACTTCTGATTGTAGATATTTGCGATGCCAGAAAGGTTGCTTCGCCTTTTTTGGAAGGTAGTCCACCAATTGCACCAACTGAATACATTTCATCCAAGAACATATAAACTGGCAATGATGGATTTTCTTTCCCTATTTCTTTTGCCTTTTGTTCTTCTTGATCATACTCTTCTTTAATATCCATCATCATAAATGCAAAAAACAAAGATAGGATTGCTCTAAAAGTTGAATCACCATCTTTGCATACAATATATAATGCAGTTTTCTCTTTATTAATTGTTCTTAGATTGATCTTTGGAGTAGACATAGCCATTCTCAAACTTTCATTATTGAACATGCTTAATCTAGTCGCTAGATTCTGTTTGAAACCAACCCATCCATTTGGGACTTTTTGAATTGTGTCTGCAATTGTCTTTAAAGCTTGCCTAGCTGGATGGCTATTAGGAGTTGTGACAACTTGTTGGATTATTAAAGACTCATATGCTTGCCAAAAGTGAACGTCATCAATTGTTGCTGTAGGTGCAGTTTTTTCTATCGCTTCAACAATCGAATTAAAACTACTTTCGACATCTTTTGATATCGCACCTACTTCACAAATCATATCTTTAACTTTATTTTTAAAATCATCTAAAGAATCAACTTGTTTTTCTAGAGTTCTTGGATCTGAATCTTTGATTCCAAGCTTTATCAATTTTTTATACAACGATATGTAGTTTTTTTCAAAGTACTGTTCTCTTTCCCACGTAAGAACTGAAATCAGTAATTTAAGATAAGCTGCTGCACCCTCTACATAATATGCTTGTTCTCCACCAACACCCGCTGTGTTAGGAAAGTAAACATTGACAAACATATCTAATCTTGTAGGATCAAGTCTTCCTTTTCGTTTAGTTCTATCAATTACTTCTGCTAAGAAATCCCATCCATCACAATATTCAGGATCTAAGACGTTAAGCGTATATGCTTTATATCCATTCAGATCTCTTGCAATGCAAATAGATTCTTGCCTAATTTCCGCCGCTTTTGGATCAATGCAAGCAAATGACTCCCCACGTTTGATACATTGATAAATATTTGGTAGACCGATTGTAGATGTTTTACCAGTACCAGCTTTACCAATTCCTAAGATATTACACTCCTCAACCGTTCCATCAGCCATTTTCTTTTCGGATACGACATTACTTCCGCTTTTGGTATCAGGAATTTGACCATATATTTGTTCTACAGAGTCCTCAATAGATGTAACTGTAAATTTTTCTCTAACTTCATCATCATAATTCATCATGATTGCTGAACCATATTCCGTAGATTCAGCAACTTCCCTATGTGTATATGGCATGATTCCTCTTACACCAGTTTTTCCTTTTTTCTTTGCTAGATACACAAAAAATGCAAAGTTCATTATAAGGAAGCATAAATAAGTTAAAAAGCTTATCGAACCAAATAGTCCGTTTTTGATACTTGTAAATCCAAAAACTTTAGCGAGAATCATCAAAAAAACTATCTCTATGAATATAAAGACAGCCATTATCTTTGTTCGTTGTTCCTTATTATAACTTTTATACTTCAAATGTATCTTATACAGCAAAGAGCTTTTCGGAACCCAAGTATCCATGATTTGTTTAATTACTTCACTAAAAAAGTTTCCATTCATTTATTACTCCTTTCTTTTACACTCATATAATGTGGTGCAAATCTGCACCACATATAAAAAGACAGCTCAATCAACTTGAACTGTCTCATTTACCATTGAATCGCCAGTGGCATAATCAATCTCAATGTTTGGTTGTACATTGTATACATAAACATGTATTTTGAGTTGTTTATCTTGCGATAGTGCTTGTAGTTCAATTCCTCGTGCTACAAGTTCATTTCCTTCAAATATCGGCTTTACATGATATTCCACCTTGTTTCCAGTTTCTTTTATATAGTTTAATATCTGCATCTCAAATTCTAATTGCGTTTCGCTATTTGCATAGCGTGTTTCAGTAATTAGATTTTCTTTGACATTTGTATCATTGCCATATAAAGCAAACATAATCAAATGGCCACGATTATATAGATACTTATCAGATATATAATCATCATATCTTACAGTGTGCCATCCAGAAGGTTTTATCATACCAATGCTTCCACGTTCTTCAGTAGCAAGTGTATCTGTTCCAACACACGCTTTAGCTTCCCCGCATCGTCCCAATTCATCTAATTCAGATGTTGCAAAATATGTGTTTTCACTAACTTCTGTAAAATCTGGCTCATTATCATTTATTACGATATATGACTGCCCTGAAAACTCAGGAAAATCAGAATCAGAAGAAACAGCAACACTATCCGCAGTCTGTGTTTCATCTTTAACAGATTCAAAGTATCCATTTATAACAGAACTGTATTTTGGATATTGAGAAACAATTCCAGCTACAATCGCACATAATGCTATAAAACACTTTATAACATTATTTGCTTTTCGATTTATTCGTTTTCTTCTTGTTCTGCCATTTGTTCTTCCCATATATCTTTCATTCCACCATCATAAACTTTTAATAGAGTCCCATCTTTCATTGGATAAATATCAGCATCCAAGAAGCATACGGAATAACTTGTCAATTTATCATATGGACCTAATTCAGAAATAAGATATCTCCCTGCACTACTATCTGCATATTCTTTTGCCGCAAGAAATGTTGTTTTCTGATCTCCATAATCTTCAATCTTGAACTCTTTATCTCTTTGTACATAATCACCCGTTCCTTCTCCAGCATACATTCCATTTTTTAGATTATAAGATGAATATTCTCTGCCTGTGTCTGTTTCCGTAGCATCTGATCTATCTCCTTCTTCTTGAGTATCAATAGAATCACTAGTTACAGAGTTTGACGGATTGTTTGGATCATCTTCATCATACTGAGTTTGCACATGTAGATAAGCAACAGCACTTTCTCCATTTGGAAATTTCAATTCATATTTCACATCACGCATCGTATCTGGTTGTGAAAAGTCATATTCTTCCCAAGTAAGATATGGACTTCCAACAAGTGTAAATCCTTCTGGTGCATTTTCAACTGTTGCTTTTGAAATAAAAAACTCATATTGAAAGTTGGTAGTCGGCAATGTAAATGTGCTCGATTCATTCAATTCTAATATTGGCTTAGTTAGTTCAACACCATTGTAATAGTTCTCATCATTATCGTTATTTGAATTTGATTTGTTCTTAATTAACAGATAACATCCAATACCAGAGCAAATCAAAATAATCACTAATGCAATAATTCCTATATTTCTTTTTTTCATAGTCATCTCCTAAAACCCAAATATTTCTTCTGGTCTAAGCTTACAAGGTGCATCCGTTGCAGAACACAGTCTTCCTAAGTTCCAACCAGTTCCACAAGTCCAGTCACCATCCCAACTTGCAGCATAACTTGCGTAATCATCCGCTGACCCAAGATACATGATTTCAATATGACAATGTGGGCCACTTGAATTGCCCGTACTTCCAGAATAGCCTAATAATTGACCAGCTTTTACTGATTGACCTGTTGAAACCACTAATCCTTGTGTCATATGGCAATATTTTACAGCATATAGGCTTCCGTTTATAGGCGTTAGTAATAATATCATATTACCACCACCTGCCGTTCCACCTGATGCAGATTGAAAATTGCCAAGATAACCTGTTGTCATTCCATCTGCCGCACGCAGAATAACTCCATCACCTACAGCTAATAAATTTGAATGATTCGGTACAGCTAGATCGATTCCTCTATGCTCACCACCACTCGGATATGACCATGTTCCAGCTGTAATTCCAACTGTTTGATCCGTTGGGAAAGTCCATCCATTTGATGAGGTAATATTTTTAAGACCTGATATTCCAGTTCTTTCAAATTCCGAGTCGTTTTTAAACGCCCCTTGATCACTTAAGGTACTTTTGTTCATATCCAATATGTCATTTACTTCATCTTCAAAGATTTGTCTTGAATCTTCTTCACTGATATTTTTTTCTTCAGCATATTTTTTTATACATTCATCCACATCATCTTTACGATATTCGCCAAGATCATATTCGATATTTACTTTCACATCACCTTCATAAAACACATAAGCATCTTCATCAGCTTCTGAAGCATCTTGAATCACTTTAGCATTTTCTAGTACTGAATCATCAACAACATATTTATCAATCTTACCGATCTTATATCCGTTATATTCGTTGACATCATCTTCTCCAATCCCATATTTTTCGCTTGTACCATTTACTTTTAATGTACACGCTCTAGCATAAGTTGATGTTGTACTTCCATTTGCTTCTGTTTGTTGATACCAGATCTTATAGCCTTTTCCATTACAATTGCTTCTGAAATAGATATCATCTTGTGTTAATTGCACCCCACTTTTCGTTTGCATCATTTTGACATTTTCTGTTACGGAGCCTACTTTAAAAAAGTTATTCAATAAATTAGAGCTTACTTGATCTTGCAAGTAATCGATAGAATTTGCTGCTTCTTTTTTCAATTCTTCTTCAGCTTCAGATTCATTTAGATTATCGTTATAGTGACTATGATGATAGATTGCAGTATTGATGGCTAAAAAGTAAGTCACAACATCATCAACTACCGTATCAATCGACTTAGGTGTTACGCTAACACGAATAGATTGATTATCATAATCTCCATAATTTTCATTAATATATGATTTTGCTTTATCTTCAGCATTTTGAAATGCAACTTTCCAAAGTGCTTGACCAGAATCAATTAAATCTCCACTTTCTGATTCATACTGTCCTGACAATAAAGAATAAATGTTATCTCTTTGTGTTTCATAAACAGATGCCATCGATTCAATATTATCTTCTGATGTAAATCCAGTGAATATACATATAATAATCAACGCTGCTACAATGAATAGAATAAGGCCAATTCCTAATGATACTGCTAATCCTATGAGTGCTGAAGTAGCTTTCGCTACAATTGCTTTTCCAGCATCTTTGGCAGCCTTTTTTAAAGTTGCTTTAGGTGCTTCCTTTAATGCACTAGCAAATACTTTTGCACCTGCTATTGCTTTTTTGCCTTTTTCAACACCATTTATAATATTTCTAGGAGCTTTTATAGCTTTTTTTCCTGCATTCACTCCTTTTTTTGTAGCTTCTTTTTCTTTATTTAAACCTTCACGAAACTCTTGTCCTGATTTTTGATCTTCATAGTATGACATTGCTATCACCTACCTTAAAGTGGTTTAAAGAAATCATCACTGTTTTCATCAAGGATTCCATTGTTTTTAGCCGTATCTAATATTTCACTATTGCCTTCAAACTTCACAAGTTTTGGTTTAGATTCAAAATCACTATATGGATGGCCACTTTCGATTGCATCCTGTGCTTCAAATGCATCTCTTGCCTTTTCTTCAATAGCATCAATAGCACGTTGAGCTATCGCTTGTTTTTCAAGTGCAGAATCTAACGCTTCTTTTTCTGCTTTCGTACTTCCGTTCTGATATTCGCCATCGAGTCCTTTTAGGATAGCTTCACTTTCATATTTCATGTCTGTGATAATATCCTCACGAGCAACTTTATATCCATCTTCGCTATCAGTCATTCCATTCAATTGTTGCTTGATATAAGCTTCTGTTGCTGTTTTTCCAGCATCTTCCATTTGAATAGCATATAAAGTATTACCGTTATCATCTACACCTAATGCAAATCTTCTTGCAGTTGTTTGAAATCCACTTACATACTGACCATTTGTATAATCATTTGTTGTAGCAATCCAATTTCCTTTACTTAGACTGCCATCCTTATTAACTTCAGTTGTTCTAAAGAAAGCATCATTATTCTGTGACATCATTAATCCAGAATCGATACTCATACCATTCATATATTTGTCTGGTTGTAGTAACTTGATAGCATCTGCATTTGAATACATTCTATAATTAGAATTTTCATTTGTTTTTTTCTTCAATTCAGCAAATCTTTCATTAGCACCAGTTGCTCCAACAACCTCATATGCTTTTAAGTTTCCATCAGAAGTAGCATTCGTTTGATTTCCAACATAACGATGACCAGCTTGAACACCAGCATGACCTCTATCTTCTGATGAGAAGGCCATTGTTACAGGCTTAGTTGTATATGAACCATCAGGATTTTTCTTTTGGAGTGTGCCGTCCATAGCAAAATCACCATTTTTCAACATTCGTACATTTCCGTCTGGTGAAGGTATAAAATTAGGCATTGTCTTATCCAAGTTAAGAGCTTTAGCAGCATCCGTATTTGATAGGCTTGTTTGTTCTCCAGCAAGGAATCTATTCATTTTATTAACTACATTGCTCATTTCATTTTGTGCAGTTTCAACACCAAGTCTTGTTTCTTTCAGACCATCTCTATTTGAGAAAGTAGCCTCAGCACCTTTTACAAAGCTCTTGTTTCCACGCAATTCTTTGACTGCACCAATTTCTGTAGCTAATTGTTTTTTATCCTCATTTGTTAGATCGCCATTAACTGATAATTTATTGTTCTTCTTATCAAATGATGTTTTGTATTTACTGTTCTGAACATCTTTTGCAATATCAGCAACACTTTGCTTGTGATTGCCACTTTCTTTTTTTGCTAAGATACTTGGATCCAATATTTTATTGCCATTCATCGCCTTGCTAACAAAACTATTACCAATAGCAGTTGCACCTAATGTAGCAGTTGTAGCAACCGCATTTGTTGCTTTCTTAGCATTACCTGATATCGTTCTAGCCATCGAGAGACTTGAAGCGGCACCAGAGAAGAAATCTCTAGCAGTTGTTGGCGAAGGCATTGTATGTAATCCAAATTCATTCAAAATCTTTTCTGAGTTTTTTGATAATGAGAGAATCGCTAATGCAATACAAAAGTCCAAGAATATGTGACCATTTTTAATGATGCTATCTGAATCTATTGCTACTGACCAAAAACTATTTAGTTTTGTGTAGAAACAGTAAAATAGAAACGTATTTAACATGATTGCAGCAATCTGAGAAAACAAAGAAATGAAATATTGTTTAGTAGCTGTTTCGTTGTCTTCGCTTGCATACATTGACATTGCTATTGGACAAAAGTAATAACTAACATAAAGAGTTATAAAGCGTTCAACTTGATTTAAAACCGCAGTAAAAATGTTATATAGCAATATTCCTGATAATAACAAAAGCTCCAATGCATTTCCAAATCCCGCATTTGATATCCCTGAAAGATCAAGTTCACTCATTTTATCAATACCAAAGGTAGTTGTTAAACTTGTCATCAAACTGTCTGCTTGTGTGAATACAAAGGATAACAAATATTTTGCAGCAAAGATCAACGTTGCTGACATAACAAATTTTTTAATGAGTGTCATCGGAGAACTACGATAACTACCATCAACAGAATCAGTAATCATTTTCAAAATGGATGTGTACAAAAAGATTGACCACATAGCCCATGCTACACCACTAATTATCGTTTCGAGATAGTTGATTCCTGGAACCAAGCCATCCTTGCCAGTCATTGTTATGATATCGAAATTTAGATCTGAAATTCCTTTCCATAAATTCATTCCAATTTGCAATATACATTGTGCAAGTGTGGTTAAAAGCGATTCAAAAGGATGCCATATCCAACTTGTAGTAACCTTTTCAAAAGCTACTGGTGCTCCAATCGTTATTAAATTCATATTCATTTACACCTTTCATAAAAATAAAATGTATGAGGCATCCACCCCATACATCACATTGTTTGTAGCTTACCCTGCTGAATTAACTGAATTACCAATTGCTACAACCCAGTTTGCAATGTTCTTACTGCATTGGATACCAACGAGTGCTACCACAACAATCAATAGTTGTTGTTTCTTTCTTGCTACCGTTTGTGCATCACTAGAAACAATCATTTGGATGAAAATGACAGCGAAGGCAACCATTGCAATACCACTAGATACAGCTTTGATGATCTGCCATGTTTGATCTGTCATATTATCAATCGTCTTGATAAATCCTGTTGATCCTTCTGAATCGCCTTCCTTCATGATTAACTTTGTAGCTAATAATGTAGCGTTGGCATTTAAACTGTTAAGTAAAGTCATATAAAGTACCCCTTTCTTATTCATTTTTATTGCATGTACACCCTAAAAAACAAAAAATAGACAACGCAAAAAATTGCTTGTCTATCAAAATCCTTAAAAATAAAACTTCAAAATCTGTTCTTTAGTGTACTGCTTACTAACATTATAACTTGTTGACATATTTTTTCCAAGTGAAAATTATATGTAAACATATAAATTTTGCTTTTTTATTTTATTTATGCTTTATTTCAGCATATTTAATATTGCTTTTTCACTAAATCCCCAAATCAAAATTGATAATATCTTGATCCCTTGATTGTACATAGTAGAAACATAATATTGAGATTTTTTCATTTTCTTCGCAATATCAACTTGGCGTGTTCCAGTTGTGTTAAGTTTAACTACATCCATGATTTTTTCACTATTATTAATAGGACATGTTCCTATAACAGATATACATTTATCAATAGAATCCATTGTTTTCTTTAAATTAACATCAATACCATAAGAATATCCATCCACCTTCATTTCTGTATAGATATCCATCAATGTTCTGATATCGTGATACACAAAGCTAATATCTAGATCCATATCGTTTGTTTCTTTAATGATTTCTTGATAAAGAGTTTTGTATTTATAATTGTATTCACTACAGAACTTTTCTAAAGCACTTTTATATCGGTTGTTAATGTAATAAGTCGATATATTAGTTTTTTCTCCACCATGTATTTTATACAGTATTTTTTGCTCATCATTATCAATTACTTTTGATTCATGTGTAAGATACGCATCCGTCACAAACAAAAGTTTATCAGAATATTTTAATTTATCTTTCTGATTCTCTAAAAAAGATGAACTATCTAAGCCAAAATATCTGC
>CAVGPK010000012.1:23858-36836 GCA_963631155.1 bacterium
ATTGAATCGAACGACTATTTATGCTCAATTTATTTCTATAATCATAGGCCCATTTCTGAAGTGGGTAAGAAGCTAATGCACAAAGAGAATACTTCCACTCTGGATGTTCTTGGAACACTTCATTTAATATCCTTTTCACAGTGTTTTTATGTGATGATAGTGTAGGAACAAAATTGATTATCTCTGGTAGGCAGTCTGTACTAGTTTCCCCTAGCATTTCCAAAATACTTTTATTAACTCTACTCATAGATTATCACCTTTAATCTTATTCAAACCAGTCAAACATGATTTTGATTCTTTTATATGTAATTCAATATTAGAATCATTAATAAGCTTTATAATCATATTCCATTCTTTCAAACCTTTTGACTGCCTATGGAAATGCCCTTCTTTTAAATATTCATTGTTATATTCAAAAGCAACTGTGTCATCTGTTGTGTAGAAATATAAAATCACTCTATCTTTTGTTGTATCTAAAAGTGATTTGATAATTTGTTTCAAAGCATAGAGATTTGCAGTATGAAGAATATCATCATTCTTTATTTGAATGGATTTGGAAGGAAGTGCAACTCGAACACCATTTTCAGAATATAAAAAAGCACGATAAGAAATCTTTCTTTCTTGTTTGAATAAAGATACGTTTCCTATAAAGCCTCTGATAATCGGTGTACTTAACTCTATGCTTTTCATGTTTATAGCATACCATATAAACGTGATATTTTCTTTATTTAAACAGTACTTTTTTTATTTTTTGATATTTGAAACATATAAAAAAGTGAAATCATTCATATGACTTCACTTTATCAACTAAGATAGCACATAAACAAACTCTTAAATAATCAGCTTGTTTTAGATTCTGTTTTTTTGCTAATGCTCTCAACTTATCTAATGTATCCTCATGAACAACGATCTTCATCTTGTGCCATTCTCCATCTTTCAATACCATCTTGAATGAATCAGATACAGGCTTTGAGAATGGTTTGAACCCATCTGCAACAAATTTTTCCACCAAGGATCCAATAGATGATGTTAAAGGTTTACCATTTGCATATGCTTTGCAAGCATTATATGTAGTTTCGTCTAGGCCGACTGTCATACTGCATCTAGGCACTTCCACAAAGTTTGCAATGCATGAATACATTTCCATCCCTGAAGCGTCATCTTTATTTACATTTCTATTTGGATTAAATTCAGTCATTTTATAACTCCTTTTTATATGTTTATAGTATACCATATACGCATAAATTTACTAGCGTTTTTATGCAGAAAAATCAAATTATTCCACGGCGAATAATTATATTCCACCACAACATTTTGTCATAGCGACTTAAAATGGTTTTAAGCTACTAGGACAGTTTATTTATACTTTATTTATCGCTGGAGCTTATAAAATGTGGTGCAATATTACACCACAAAAAAAGGATGTTGTCATTTCTAACAACACCCTCTTTCACTTTTCTTTATCTGATTGCATTTAGAATATCTCGAATCATTGCTGATCCAGAATCCATCGCAATAAACGCTACTTTTGTACCTTCCTCAAAACGAACAGTTGCCTTTTCCTCATCTTTTGAAACAGTGATATCTTTTATATCGCTGTATTCTCTAGTTAATTTCAACGTGGCACATAATGCATTACAGATTTCTTGCTTATTTTCCATAGCATTATTCTCCTTTTTGCATGTGCTTATCGTACATATTTGAATAGTAAGAAATATTGTCAGCAATTGCTAATACGAACTGATCATAATTCATTGCTTTTAATTGCTCATGATTTACTATTTCACCGCCATCAAAATGGTCGTAATCTAGTTCATTATCAATACTTCCGTCTTTCTTCAAAAAATAGCACCATGATTCTAACCCTCTGTTATCATCGAAATCTTCTTCTTTGATATCTACAAGCATAGGGATAGGCGTTGAACGAAATGTAAAAATATAGCTTATTGCTTTTCCTTCATCATAATCATAGTCATTCTTTTTTTGAATATCTTTAAATATAATTTCAGGAAATGATTCCTTAATATGAGTAATTAACTCTTTTCTATTAATTAACATTATTTTTTCTCTCCTTTAAATTTCATAACATATTCTATTAAATTCATCATGAAGTATATTCTTTTGAACATCTGTTAGATTTTCTTCTTGCAAGCCTAATGCCTCTAGAGCTTCAGTATAATCATAAGTATAATCACATTCGTGATTCATCATTTCTTTATTGATCATTTCTCTAAAGTACTTTGGTTCAGCTTTCAAACGACTAAATTCTTTCTGTAGATGTAACATATACTTTTTCGATAAAACGATATATTCGTTAGTTGCAAAGTATGCATGAGCAATACTTGAATATTCAGTATACTTAACACTTTTCCTACGCTTTTTAGGTTCATCAATATCATCAAACTTAAACAAATCTCTAAAAATCGAGTAATTCTCATAACATTCAGATAAGTAATTAATTACATAATGACATTTCAAAGTATAATCCTCATAGCTTTTTACTTCGTCCATCAATTCATCATCAGTAAATAAGATTCTATTGATTTCATTCTTATATATCGATATTAGTTTTTCGCCAGCTTCATCACGATGAAGCTGATACATATTTGCAAAGCTGATTTGTCGATTGTTTTTGTAAACCAATAGTGAAAGACCAAATTTGTTCAAAAAAGTCACTATGTAACAATCATATCCTTTACATTCAAAATGTTCATTTGCGATATTACGTACTTTATATTCAGATAAGCTCTCAATATAATCAATCTGACTAATATATGATTTTGTCATAAAGAAACTCCTTCATCTCTTTCTAAAAAATGTTTTATTGAAGATGTTTTCTTTTTTAGAGGTTCAACTTGAATATCATAAAAAGGTTTTGCCAAAAAACTGATATGAAAACTATTACAAATAATTTCAGCTTCCACCCTATCGTTGAAGTCATCATATTCGGCTTCATTAAAATAATCATAACAACCATTCAATTCAATCAACTCACTTTTAACAAGTTCGTTAAGATGATCTTCAATCTCATCTTGCGTTCCATATACTCTTGAAATATTTGTTGTTGTATCGTCATCAGATGAACTAACAATTACAATCCAATCTTCTCCATAATTTAACATATTATTTTCTCCTTTTTTCTTATTCCTTTATCAATTCAATATATGAAATCATATATGCTGCAATTTCTCTGTCTGATGTACAAGCATCATTACGCTTTTGACAGAAACTTTCATACATTCTTTTGAACTCTTCATTACCACTTTCCATTTGTTCAAAGAAAGCATTGCAGAAATGCTCAATTGTTTTATGAATCGTTTTGCTATAACACATTTCGTATAAAAACATATAGTTCTTATTAAATCTATTTATTAATTTTCTTGATGTAACTTTCATATCTTCTCCATAAGCAAAAAGAAAAGAGAATTTTGTTTCCTCTTTCCTTTTTAATCATTTGTTTAAATACTCTTTAACTTTTTCAACAGGCCATTTTACCGATGCAGCGATTGTGTCTAAGTCAATACCTAAAGCAAACATTGAAGTAATAACTTCGTGTTTTGCCTTAAACTCGCCTTCTTCTCGGCATTGTTCAACATATTGCTTTGCGGCTTTTTCATGTTCCTGTTCATTCCATTCATTTAACAGCATACCTACGACCTCTATTATCGCCTCTAAAACACTTGTACACTTTAAAGAGTTCTTCAGTTTCGTAGATATCATCAATCGGCAGTCTAAAAGCATCTAAAAAGATAACGTTATAGTTCTGCAATTGTGATTCACCAACTGTTTGATCATATTTTGACCAATTGGAATCTATTACATGACTTACTAACATTTTTTCTCTCCTTTAATTTTTCTCAAATCCCAAAATTATCGCAACATAGATTATAGTGTTATTACCTTATGGAACTTATCTACTTCTGGAATGATAGCTAGACCACATCCCGTTTCCCATTTCATATGTATTTGACCTGCATCATCAACAAATTCAACGATACCAAGCGTTCCATCAGCGGGTGCCTGTCCATAAGGATCATCCATATGATCCAATTGTATTACTGTTCCTTTTGGGAATTCATTTCTCAATTCGTTAACTTTCATTTTCTCTTTATCCTTTTGCCTTTCTATTATCTCCAAGAAGAAAAAGTGAGTATCTTTCTTCCTTTCTTTACAATATATTCATCAATGTCATTATCACATTGTTGAAAGTAATAACTTCCATCATTTAAGTATGGTAATAACACATCAAACATATCATCTAGAATTTCACTCCAACTATAAGTTGCAGAAAATCCAGAATCGAAATAATCATATTCATTGTCTTTTTCGTAGCAATAATCACATTGTTCAGCTGAAAGAAACAATTCCATCATTTCTTCAACTGAAGAATCTTTTTTGTATTTTCCCATAAACTGAACACCTCTTTTGAGAAGACTTTCTAAATAAGTACTTAACACCTGTTTAGATGTCAGCTTATCTTCATAAGATAAATGCAATTCCACTGAATATACTGCTCCCATTTTTCCTTACCTCTTTTCCATAGAAAAGGCACATTCAAATGAATGTGCCTTTTCTTTTTTAACTTATTTACTGAACATTTCCATTACTTCTTTTGGTACTTTGTTATTAGGAATATTATTCTCTCTTAAATATTTTGCATATCCCCTCATATCAAAGTATGGCTCATTATGAATGTCATAATTTTTAACTATTTCCATATATTTTTGAGCCTCTTCCATTTTTAGATTAAATTGATTCATTAGTCCATTCATATGTATATACCTTTCTCAACTCTTCTGTTGCCCTATCATCTAACATAAATCGAAATTTATGTAAACCGAGCGATGGTAATGGAATTGCTTTAAAAGTTTCAATATAATAATTCCATAATTTTTCGTCCATTGCTTCCGCATAAACAAATCCATCATAGCCACATGTTTTTGATAATTCTGAAGCTATCGCTAGTAAATGACCACCAACTCCAGAATACTTCTGTTTGCCATATAGATAAACATTGTTTTCTGGTGCTGTACATGCCCATCGTATATGCACTGCTTGATTCATTTCGCTATATTCAATAGCAATTAAACCTTGAACATCATATGTTCCTTTTATGACTAACGCATATATTTCTACATTTTGTTCAAAGCCACTCCAATCAGTGTACCAGCCTGTACGATTATTATACTTTGAAAGTACACTTTTTCGTACTATTTTAATAACTTCAGTTTCAACAATTTCTCCAGTATTTACATTTTTCAGACAAGGAACTAATTCATCTATTTCAAATGTTATCATTTGATTTATATCTCTTTTCTCTTTAATTTACTTTCACATTAAATTTGGTTAATAGTACATTTGCAAAATCAGGATCACTCTCTAAATATGCCGACACATATTCATAAGATGTAGCACTTCCTAATTTATGTGATACAGCACTTAGAATCTGTGGATCAGCATAATCAGCAATTTCTTGCATCTCTTCAGCTGTAAATACCTTTTCTTGCAACGATATAGGTTCTTCTTGTTTAGCATTTGCTAAATTGATACTTAACCATGCCAATACTAATAATGTAATTGTTAATATAATATTTCTTTTCATTATCTTTACGCCTCTCTTAAATAACGAAAAGCCACACTTTTCAGCATGACTTTCCTTAATGTTTTAAATCAATCCAAAGAATGTGATCAACATATAGATACCAATCAATACCAACGCAGTTGATACTAATTTCCATATCTTGCTACACAATCCTGAAACTACACATATACCTAAAACAGCTATTACTAGCCATTTCATTTCTGTTGGCATTTGTAAGACTGCCTCTTTGTTCTCATTAAAAAGCATCCATAACCAATAGTAAACTGATATGTTCATTTTTCATCACCCACCATTCTTTAGATAATCATCAATTCCCTTTCCTTTTGCTCCATTCCATAGATCAGTCAACACGACTCGATTGAATTGCTTCAATTCTTCTCTAGACTGCACTAACTTATATGGTAAAGGTTTAAAGGTCTTTGAACTGTTTATTTTTCCATTCATTAACTGTTTGTATATTTCAAATTCTTTGATCCATTCTTTTGAAGGATTCTTTGGTTTTGAAATAACACTAACAGCATTGTTCTTTTGTGCAATCGCATTTGCTTCATAAATTGCTTGTCTAACAGCATCGTTGGATACAAAGTCCATATCAAATCTAACTCGAATAACACTTGTACCACCTTCATACAACCAACTAAATTCATTAAATAATTGATTTGTATTATTCACCCCTAGAACTGCAATATATGCTCTATTACCTTCTAAATAAGAGGCAACATCTGCTTTTAGACAACCTTCAGTAAGACAAACCTCTTCTGGAAGTTCACCAGTTTCAAAGTTAAAGCCAACATGATGTACTTTTTCTATTCCCGAAGTGGAACAGCCACCTTCCATATACCCAGATGATAATTGAGCATACTTATGAAATGATTGTTTCATCTTTTTATAAGACTCTATTTCTTTTTGTGTGGCATTTTCCCTTAATGGTTTTGGATTATGATATCTAACTTGAAACATTGATATCAAACCATGTTTGTCTAAAACAGGAATCATTATTCCTGCTTTCAACTTAACAAACATAACTCCATCATCTGTAGGATAAATACCTGGAATACTGCTACCTTCCTTCTGCATCTTTTTGATCTGATATGACAGTTCGTATGTTTGTCCATTACAATCAGCAATTGTTCTTTCAGCTATTGTTTTTAGTAATGCTGGAGTTGATACAATTCCAAGTTTTTTAATTTGGTCTTCACTTAGACCACGATTGATCAAATCATTTCTATCTTCAACAGATAAATCACTATTTTCAATCAATCTTCTGTAGCAAACATCCCTTGTAAAGATATCTGCAACGTGTGAATCAGTTTTCTTGGATGTATCAAGCACAACTTCTTGTCTAATTGCATTTCTTCTTTCTTCAGGCGTTTTTTCAAGGATCTGCATCAGATCCTTCATTGCGTCTTTCGTTGTCGCAAAATGCTTTATTTCCTTGTGAAACTGTAACATTCCACCATGTTCTTTACAGTGTTGACAGTAATAAGTGTTTTTGTACGTATTAATGTACAATTTCCCTTTACCTTTACTATCAGCGCAGAACGGGCAGTCTGTTTGAATTTCATTTGGATTTGAGTTCCTATACGATACATAATCTGGAACATCTGTTTCTAGCACAAAACGAAATCCGAACGGAAATGAGCCTTTCTTTTTTTCATTTTCTTTATTCATTGCCTCTCTCCTTAATCAAGGATGTAAGAGAAAGAAAAAAACTTTCCCTTACTTTACTTTACTTTATTGTTTTTAAGCTTGTTTGAAAGAACACTCACCTTTTTCCAATGCAGTCAAAATTGTTCTAGCAGCTTTACCAATATCATCATTTCTACTAGAAAATGAAATTAGTCTTGCTTTAGAATTTTTTTGTTGTTCTGGTGTTAAACCTACACCGCCTGCATCGATATAAAATTGGAAAGTTCTATTACCAGCTCTTGTATTCAGTGCATCATTTAAATTCATTAAAGATGTGTCTTGCTCCATTTCAGGAATCTTTGCTACTGGTTCAGCAGCATTCACCTTATTCACTTTAGGAACATTTGTAGGTTGAACTGGTGTAGCAACTGGTTGTTTTACAGGTTCAGCTTTTGCTGTAGCTGTAGGTTGGAATTTTGGTTGTGGTTCTACTTTTTTTGGTGTTTCTTTTACTGGTTGTTTCTGATTCATTGCAACAGGTTTAGCAGAATTTTCTTCCGCTTCACTATATGCTTCCTCATCATCAACAACAGGTACGTCTTCACCATTATAAAGATTTAAACCAAGTCCAAACATAGCAGCATTCTTTACAAGACATCTCATAATAGATTTGTTGAGAATATCTGCTGTTAGGGTAGATACAGTATATGGATCACCATATTTAGGATATACCATATAAGGTTTATCCTTACATGGCTTGCTATGGCTATCCATTGCGTATAACCACATTTCCTTGGTTACATCATCAATTGTTATTGACGTTTTTACGTTGTAACCAACGCAAGATTTCGCATAAACCAAATCTCCAGTTACATGATTGATCATTGGTAATGTGTTATAAATTGGATTACCATTTCCATCCTTTCCAACTTCCTTTTTCTCTGTCACTAACGTATCTGTCTCTAACTTCTGATAAAGAAAGCCGTGTTCACCTTCTGAAAGTTCAATTCCACGTTCATCAAATTCATGAATTCTGAAACTCCACAATGGGTACTTTTCATTAAGAATCTCAACCATCTTTGGCCATGAAAGGTATTTTAAGACATTACCATTTTGCTTTTTTGGTAATGTTTTCACCTCGTTGGAGACATCATAGGCTCCTAGATCTTTAAAGATTTTCTCAAAATTAGACATCGTACTTACCTCTCTTTCTTTTTTTCTGCACTTTTGCAGATGCCTAAATAAAAAAATCTTGTCTGCCATTCGATTACACTTATCGAAAATAACAAACAAGAAAAAAGACCAAGTTATTAGTCTGTTTTCTGTGATGCATTATAAAAAACAATGCTTAACAAAATAAATGAGTTTGCAGGATACCTATATTGGCTAACAACCGCTACACTCTAAAACAAACAAAACCTGATCTTTATGTTTATATGATACCATAAAACATTATAAAAGCCTATAAATAAACTGTCCTAGTAGCTTCATTTCCTGTTAAGTCACTAAGACAGTTTTGTTTTTCATTTTTCTCACTTTTACTAATCGCTTTTATTGATTGAAATCAGAATATATCAGATATAATAATCTCATGAATAAATTCAAAGTAGGAAATATTGTCTATTTTGTAAGATCCAACGTAGAAATTAAAGAAGTTAAGATTATTAATATTTCAAATGGATTCTATACGATTCGCTTCCTCGATACATTTGGCGGCATACGTGTCAGAGGCTCTAAAATCTTTGCAACAAAAGAAGAAGCTGAACAACATATTGTTGGCCGAAACAACAAGAAAAGGCAAAGTTATAAACCTTATTGGTGACAGCAAAAAAAAAAGACTTCCACTTTTTTTGAAGTGAAAGTCCTTTTTTTACGATACGTATGATATGGTAGTCAATTGACCACCATCTTTTCCGAATGAAAACACATATGATGCATTGTGTTCCTCTAAAGTTTCAAGAAACTTTTTAGTTATATTTAATACAGATTTGTAAATATCTTCATCAGCTTCACTCATCCATACTAAAGTATATATATCATCAATTTTATTATACTTTCTTCTAAATTGTGACATTATAGTTCTGTAACAATAAGTATCTTGAAATTCTTCCATATCTTGTAATGATTCAAATACTATAGACTTTATTTTTAATTCTATTTTGAATTTCTGCACTGTCAAATCATAATCAATAATTTTATCAGCATCGTCTCCTAAACAGATTCTATTGATTTCACTATCTCCATGAAAATCTTCTGTATCTAGAACTATGGTACCTTCATCATAATACTTGTAATCTATAAATTTGTCTGCTTCTTCTTCGCTATTAGCTTTCACTATTACATAGCGACTCAATATTTCTTTTATTTCATATTTATAAATCATATTTTTCTCTTCTTCCCTATTTTCTAACCATGAAAAAATAATTGTATTTGTGATTAGAGATGAGAGTAAAACCGTTCTTAGCGAAAAAGTTTACTTCATCTTCCGTTTTTAATTCAACAAATATTGCTGCTTTTCCTTCTGGATTCATTAAACTCATTAAATGGTCTAACAATTACACTGTCCATAACGTTCTCATTGCACTCCCATTCCGATTCAGAAGCCCAAAACTCTCCATTAAAACCATTAGTTGACTCTAGACAAGCGAATCCTTGTCTAATTGCATCAGTAATTTCAAGTTCTGGTTCTAATTCCAAACCTTCTAAAACAGATTCAATAAGAATGTTTATTAGGTCATTCAAATTGTATCCATGATCTAACATCCACTGCAATTTATAATTTTCATAATCTTTATTTTTCATATTATTTCCTCTCTTTTTATAAAAATAGGAAGCTACAAAACTAGCTTCCTATTTTCCTTTGTATTTTCTTAACCGTTGCTCCAATAAAGTATTCCTTTTTGTTCCACTATTCGACATGATACAAGTGTTAATTGCATGTTTGTCACCAACTATCGTTAGTTTTTCTTTGCAACGAGTAGTTCCTGTATAAATCAAATTTCTTTGGAACAATGCACATTTTTGTGAGCTTAGAAATGGCATAATTACAGATTTATATTCAGAGCCTTGTGATTTGTGAATTGTTAGTGCATACGCAAGATTCACATTTGCCATATCTTCGGTTGTATACTCGCAAGTATTACCACCTTCAAAAGCAATTGTAACAATCATTTCACCATCATCAGAATCTGTTTTATCAAATGTAATTGCTTTAATTACTCCAACGTCACCATTTGAAGCAAATTCAGTATTTTTCATTTGAATGACTCTATCTCTTAATCTGAATTCCTGTTTCCCAATTGGAATGGATACATCTCCATTCACTTTTGGATTCACAATGTCTTGCAAATATGAATTGATATTATCAACACAGACTTTTACCTTTTGTCTTCTTGGACAAAGGATTGCTACATTGTCAATTCCCCACTTTTTACACTCCTCATCATATGCTTGTAATATCTTCTTTAGAGCATCTTCTTCATCTCTTGATTCAATCAATTTGAACCTATCTTCATTGTATTCAAGATCAGTTCTTCCTTGATTCATTTTTCTAGCATTTTCAATAATTATTCCTGCACCACTAGCTTGTCTATGATTAACAGTTAGCTTATACGTTGGAATGACTTCCGAAGCAATCATATCACGTAAAACAGCACCAGCTCCCACAGATGGCAATTGATCAGCATCTCCAACGAGGATTAATTTCGATTTTTCTGGTCTGATTTGACTTACTAGACATCTCATGACTGCTGTATCTACCATTGAACACTCATCACAGATTATAAGACCTTCTGGAATTGCATTATTACCACCTTTATTTAGATCTGAACTTGTGTAAATTCCACAAGTTCTATGGATCGTATCAGCGGGAAGACCTGTACTTTCTGTCATTCTTCTTGCAGCCTTACCAGTTGGTGCGACTTGCGTTACAGATACACCTTTCCCATTTACAGCTTTATAGCAATCAATAATTGCTTTAAGGCATGTTGATTTACCAGTTCCTGGCCCACCATTTAAAATAGAAACTTTATTTTTTAAAATATTTCTAATGGCCTCTTGTTGATCTTCTGAAAAAGGAATCTTTGCTTCTGCTTCAACCATATCAAATGCTTTATCATATGCTTTCTGTTCTTTAGCATCAATCGGTTTATCCAACATATTCATCAAACAGAACGCAATATCTTTTTCATCCCTATTTGTTTCTTCATCAAAGACCTCTGTTCTGCCATCTATATTGAATACAAAGATTTCTTTATTAGCCGCCATCTTTTTAAAAGCATCGCTTAATTCATCTTTGCTTACAACTGGATATGCTAAACCATCGTTTAGCAAATGATACACCATATTAAAAATGTCACTATAATCAGTGAATGTACCACCAGTTCTTGTGCTATTGCTTTTTAATTCATATTTTGTAGCTGAACAAATTCTTTGATAAGAACCCAAAAGATTTTTTACATCTTGTTGGATTTTTAAAGTTTGAGCAATGGACTTAGCAACATTATCGGCAGTCGTAAAACCAACTCCCTCAACTTCTGTAATACTATACGGATTAGACTTTACAGTTTCAAGAGCGTTTTCTCCAAATTTATTAGCAATCTTCATTATCTTTGATGATTCTACATTACCATAAGTATTTAAATATAAAGCTAACTTGTTATAGTATTCAGTTACCTTCAACTTACGAGAAATCTCTCCTATTTTTTTATAATCCATTCCTTTTATTATCAAAAGTCTTTCAGGATGGTTCTTTATGATGTCGATTGAATCCATACCGAATTCATTAACTATCATTTCAGCTGTCTTTTTACCTACTCCTTTGAAGGTTTTTGACGAAAGAAAAGAAATAAGTCCTCTCTTTGTATCTGGTGTTACAAACTCAAATGTAGATACTTTAAATTGTGTCCCAAACTTTGTTTGTATCCAGTCCCCGTAGTATTTTGCTTTTGAAGTAGGAAGATTATAACCTTGTACTGTAACTTCCCATCCATTACCTTTCTTATTTTTATTTATCACATCTAAAGGCAGATTATCATTATCTTTTAAATAGATTTTATTAATGCAGAAATCACTATTAAATCGTGCATTCATTCTATGAACAAATCTACCTGTTATCGTTACTTCATTATTCATTTTTACCTCTCTTTAAATAATAATAAAGAGATACAGCATTTGCCATACCTCTTTATTAACTTCTTGTTTATTTTCAAAACATATTGTAATAATTTTGAATTTCTTCCTTACTAAATTCTTTGAATTCTGGATTCTTTTCAATTTCTGAATATACAGAATCAAAGGATTTTAGAATTGGTTTTAAAGTTTGAATCAGAGCTTTTAGACCAATTGTTTTTCCATCTTTTAGGCCAATCTGTTTTCCAATCTCTTTTCCAATCTCTTTTCCAATCTCTTTTCCTAATTCTTTACCTTCTTCAAGATAATCATCATATTTTTCTTGCAATGTCATAAGGTTTATCCTTTCTTTGAGATTCACTATCTCCACTTGTTTTTGTAATTCTTCAGTAAATGTATTGGTAGGCTTATGTGTATCAACATATTTTAGAAATGAACTCAATTCATCACTTACGTTGGAACACTTATAGTTACCAGAGTTTAAATATATTTTAGCATATCTAGCATCATATTTACTTTTCTCTGTTACATCTTCCTTATAGCCAACATCACCAAATAATCTTTCTTTAGCAACATATTTTTGATATCCAAGTCCAAATGGATCAAAAGTACATATA
>CAVGPK010000012.1:36846-38463 GCA_963631155.1 bacterium
ATATTTTGTACCTTTAACAATATTATCCATATCATTAGCACCAATATAATATCTAGATCTAAGCGGTAAATTTTTGTTATTAGTTGTTTGCATTTCGATATCAAACATCTCTTTTTCATCATTCACCATATAAATATCATATCTTACTGACTTTGCATCAATCACAGATCCTTTAGGTTCTTGTTGACGAACAATTATAGAATCTAAATCGATTCCTGTAATTTCATCATCTGCTGCCATTTTCAAAATTTCAATAGCTAGATCTTTGTTTCTTTCTAAGACCTTGTTGAATACAAAGTCATTAGTGAAAGGGTATGTAACATTCTTATTATTCATTCTTTCTCTCCTTAAATGTACTTATTTAACTTCTCAACCACCTTAAATGTAGGTGCTTTTTTTGATTGTTTAATGAATCCATTTTCCAATAGATATTGAAAAGTTTCTGGATCAGCATCTTTAAGACCTTTCCAATCAAAAGAAGTAGAACTGCCACTAGATAGATAAGTTACAACGTAAGAGTTATCATCATCAATTGAAATCAAACCTCTAGGAGATTTATCCTTCATTGCATCTAACAACTCTACCTGTAATGCTGTTCTTTGTTCTTTAAGTGTCTTAATTTCAGCGTTATATGCTGATATATCATCACTCAAAGCACAATATTTTTCCGCAATAGAAACAAGTTCTTTTGGTAGGTTTTCATATTGTGTTTCAGATTCATCGAACTCATAAGAACTAGCCATTTTTTCAAAAGCAGCTTCACTCTTAGATAAAACTTTTGGAATAATATCATTTTCGATATTGTGCCAAGCCTTATCTTCAGCAATAATTAGTTCTCTTTCAAATTCATAATCACGATCAACACGAATAATAACAATATCATCAGCATTGTTACCACCCCACACACATAAATACCAACGATCTAAATTCATGACACTCATATAGTGTCTACATTGCACCAAATAGGATAAATTACCTACTTTAGCATCTTTAGCATCTTTACCATAGACTCCACTACGCCATTTCATCTTCAGGTCTTCTGGATTGATATATTTACATTCAATTCCTACTTTGCATCCATCAAGGTCATATGCGAATAAATCACAGTCTGCAAGCATCCAAGGATAAGCTGAATGATGATACATCCAATTGTCTTTGAATACTTTAAAATGTGTCTTTCCTTCTACGATTCTACCTATGACGTCTTCAGCAAGATGTCCCATGTCGAACATTGCTTGCTTCTTGTAGTCAATCTGTTCTGGAGCACTCATACCCTTTTTATCAAGATATAAGTTTTCCATATCAGTCCAATGATTAACTCCCATTACTACACCAGCATCAGAACCACCGAAACCTTTTCTTCTGTAAGCAAGCCATTCATCATGACTTAAAGTTTCAATATCAACGATTTGTATTGGTGTACTAGGTTCTAAGCCCTGAATTTCAAGACCATTGAATTTATCTTCTTCTCTTTCAAAAGCATCTTTTCTTTCATTTAAAAAATTGATTTTAATTTCTTTCTTCATTTTCTTTACCTCTTTCTGTTTTAAAACAAAGAAAGTACATAACTCGTATGTACTTTCTTCATTAATTTTCTTTAATAATCTGTCTATCAAC
>CAVGPK010000013.1:0-36406 GCA_963631155.1 bacterium
GTATTCTATGAAAGCTTGTTAAAAGAAGAAAAAGGAAGGTATTTAAAATGGTAAAATTACGTTTAAAAAGAATGGGTAAAAAAGGAAGTCCTTTTTACCGTATTGTAGCTGCTGATTCTCGTAGTCCTCGTGATGGACGTTTCATTGAACAAATTGGAACTTATAATCCAACTGTTGAAGAAAACAAAGTCACTTTAAACAAGGAATTAGCAATGAAATGGTTGAACAATGGTGCCCAACCAACTGATACTGTTCGTTCTATTTTATCTAAAGAAGGTGTCATGAAAGAATTACATGACGCTAAATATTCAAAATAATGACAGATTTAGAAAAAACATTATTAGATATTTGTTTACCACTGGTAGATGATAAAAAATCATTATCTGTAAAGACAATGTCTTCTACAAATGAAAATGAAGTTTTATTATATGTTTATGCGAACAGTGAAGATGTAGCACGTTTAATAGGTCGTAAAGGAATTATGGCTAGTAGTATTCGTCAAATGATGTCTATTGCTGCGCGTGATACACATAAGCGAATTTCTGTGAAATTTGAAGCGTATTAGGATGTATAAAACATCCTAATTTTTATATTTGGAGGTGCCTATATGATACGAGTGGCTAAAATAATCAATACGCATGGATTAAAGGGCGAATGTAAATTATATCTCTTTACTGATGATGCCAAACATCGTTTTGAAAAGGGTCGAGTATTACATTTAAATGATCAACGAACTTTAACAGTTGAAAGATATCGTGAACAAAAAGGATTTGGATATTGTTATTTTAAAGAAATTCAGTCCATTGATGAAGCTGAAAAATATAAAAACTTAGAGTTATTTATTGAAAAGAATCAACTTCCACCATTAAAAAAAGGACAATACTATTATCATGAATTGATGAATTGTACAATTTTTAATGAGAACCAAGATGAATTAGGTGTTGTTACAGATATTTTGGAAACCGGAGCAAATATAGTTTTACGCGTAAAAGAAACTAATTCTAGTTTTTTACTTCCGTTTGTAGATGCTTTTATAGTAAATGTAGACGTTGATCAAAAACATATCTGTATTCGTGAAATGGATGGATTAAGATGAAAATAAGTGTATTAACGTTATTTCCTGAATATTTTGAGCCGTTATTAACAACAAGTATATTAAAAAGAGCAAAAGCAAAAGAATTGTTTGAATTTGAAGTAATCGATTTTCGCTCATTCACAAAGGAAAAACATGGACATGTTGATGATACACCTTATGGAGGTGGAGCTGGAATGGTTTTAATGTGTCAACCTATTATTGATGCATTAAATAGTATTCGTACACCGGATAGCACAGTTATTTTGTTAACTCCGCAAGGAAAGGTGTTTAATCAAAAAGTAGCAAAAGAATTATCAATAAAAAATCATTTAATATTTATTTGCGGACACTATGAAGGCTTTGATGAACGTATTCGAGATTATGTAGATATTCAAATGTCATTAGGAGACTTTGTATTAACAGGCGGTGAAAGTGCCTGTATGGTGATGTGTGATTGTATACTAAGAATTTTACCTGGTGTTATTAAACAAGATTCTAGTGACGATGATTCTTTCTCAAATGGTTTACTTGAATATCCACAATATACAAAACCAGAAATATATGATGGGAAAAAGGTACCAGATGTTCTTTTAAGTGGACATCATGCCAATATCAAAAAATTTCGACATGAACAATCTTTAATACGAACATATACCTATCGTCCCGATTTATTAGAAAATGCATCTTTAAGTAAAGAAGATTTTCAGTTTTTGGAAAAGTTAAAAAAATAATATTGCGAACTCAATAAAATTATGGTATTATCATTAAGCATTTGTGCAATGGTTGTTCCGCTGGCCTATGGGTGAATGAACGATAAACCGAAAAATGGAAGAAAAGGAGATATAAAATGAATTTAGGATTAGTTAACGAAGTAACAAAATCACAATTAAAAACGGATATTCCAGCTTTCCGTTCTGGTAGTACAGTTCGTGTTCACGTTAAAATTAAAGAAGGTGACAAGAGTCGTATCCAGGTTTTCGAAGGTGTTGTTATTGAACGTGCTGGTGGAGGAATCTCTGAAACATTTACTGTTCGTAAGATTTCTAACCAAATTGGTGTAGAACGTAAATTCCCTTTACATTCACCAATTATTGATCATATCGAAGTAGTTCGTCATGGTAAAGTTCGTCGTAACAAATTAACTTACTTACGTAACCGTTCAGGTAAAGCTGCTCGTTTAAAAGAAATTCGTTAATTTAAAGCCTGTTTATCAGGCTTTTTTTCTTAATTTGTTCTATAATAGTTTTAAGGGGGATTTATCGTGAAAAAGAAAAAAGATAACTTAAGATATAATGAGGAAGATGAAAGAACTTTATTTGAGGATATACTTGATTTTGTTAAGGTATTTATAATTAGTGCTATTGTTATTTTATTGTTTGTTAATTTTGTGGCACACCCTGTAAGAGTAGATGGAAGAAGCATGTATCCGACATTAAAGGATGGGGAATTTGGATTTACAAATGTATTTTCTGCTTTAACTGGAAATGTAAGTAGGGGAGATATCGTTGTTGTAACGATGGAAGAAGATGGCCAAACCTCACATTGGGTAAAACGAATTATAGGAATGCCAGGAGAAACCGTTTCATGTGTAAATGATGTTGTTTATATTAATGGAAAGGCCTTAGATGAGACGGCGTATATAGATCCGGATTATAAACAATCACAAATTGATGAATATGGTTATTTTAACAAAGTACCAAATCAAGGACGAAATAAGAATTCTGAAGAAACTTCAAATGTTGTAGATTTTAAGGAGATTACACTTGATGATGATGAATATTTTGTGATGGGAGATAATCGACCATACTCAAAAGATTCACGATATGTTGGTGCAGTAAAGAAGTCACAATTATTCGCAACTCATTTACTCGTTTTATATCCATTCTCATCATTTGGAGTGAAAAACTAAACCCTTATTAAAGGGTTTTATATTTTTTAAAGGAAGTGATTAAATGGCAAATGTACAATGGTTTCCAGGTCATATGACGAAAGCCAAAAGGCAAATGGAAGAAAATTTAAAAAAAGTTGATTTTGTGATCGAAATAAGAGATGCAAGAATGCCTCTAGCAAGTAAAAATCCAATGCTAGATCAGCTAATACAAAATAAACCCAGACTCATTTTATTGTCAAAAAAAGATAAAGCAGATGATGAAGTAACTAAATTATGGATTAAAGCAATGGAAGCTAAGAATCAAAAAGCTTTGGCGCTCGATTTCATTCATGAAAATTTCTCTAAAAAACTAATTCAAGCCTCAAATGAATTGTGTGTGAATTTAATAGAAAAACAAAAGCGTAGAGGTATGAAGCCAAGAGCATTAAGAGCCATGGTTTGTGGAATTCCAAATGTTGGAAAAAGTACATTTATCAATACTTTAGCAAAACGTAAAGCTGCACAAACAGGGGATCGTCCCGGAGTGACTAAATCTTTACAGTGGATAAAAGTTGGTCAATCTATTGAATTACTTGATACACCAGGAGTGTTGTGGCCGAAATTTGAAGATCAAGAGATTGGGTTAAAGTTAGCTCTTCTAGGCTCAATTAAAGATCAAGTTGTGAATATGGATGATTTGGCTATATATGCATGTGAATATTTAATGAAAAATAAACCGAATGTATTTGAAAATATTTATCACGTTGAAATAGCTTCTACTGCCTATGAGACTTTACAGAATATAGCACAAAAAAGAGGATACCTACTACGAGGGGAAATTGATGAGAATCGTTTAATGAATAGCTTTGTGAAGGATATGCGAGAAAATAAGTGTGGAAAAATAACTTGGGAGTTACCAAATGATTGAAAAGCCTTTAGAAATTGAGTATTGGGAAAATAGTGAAGTTATCCTTGGAATGGATGAAGCAGGTAGAGGCCCGATTGCCGGTCCTTTAATGGTAGCAGGAGTTATCTTTCCAATTGGATATAAGAATGATGAAATTGATGATTCAAAAAAACTATCAGAAAAGAAAAGAGAAAGATTATATGATCAAATTCTAAATGATGCTTCGTATTGGCAAATTCTTGTGATAGATGAAAAAACAATTGATAGAAAAAATATTTACAGAGCCACTCAGGATGCAATGATTGAAATTGCAAAAAATGCACCGTGTGATTTTGTTTTGAGTGATGCGATGCCGTTAATTGATGTTGGAAAGCCTTTTGAAGCTATTATAAAGGGAGATCAAAAATCGATTTCGATTGCAGCTGCAAGTATCTTGGCAAAAGTAACAAGAGATCGATATATGGTTGAGTTAGATAAAAACTATCCTCAATA
Source organism: bacterium (assembly GCA_963631155.1). Taxonomy (GTDB): domain Bacteria; phylum Bacillota_I; class Bacilli_A; order Erysipelotrichales; family Erysipelotrichaceae; genus Holdemanella. The sequence goes on from CAVGPK010000013.1 coordinate 4,345, forward strand.
TGGATTGGCAAAACATAAAGGCTATCCAACGAAGGCACATATCGAAGCTTTAAATACATATGGTCTACAAGATTTTTATCGTAGAAGCTATGGTCCTGTAAAAAAATTAGAAGAAATAAAACTTTTTTGAGACGAAAGTCTCTTTTTTTCGTATAAGAGTATATGAGGATACAAAGAGAAGCAATTTTATGGTATTCCATTAAATATGATGGAGACTGGACAAAAATTGGGAATGCTATAAAGCTAAAAGAAGATTACTCCATCATAGATTATCCATATTTTTATAAAACAATTCTTGATGAGGATTATCCGACTTGTTTTAAACAATTACGTTATCCTCCTTGGATTATCTTTTATGAAGGAAACATTGCATTAATTAAAAAGAAAGGAATTGGAGTTGTTGGGGCAAGAAATTGTTCAGAAGAAGCATTGGAAAATACGAAGTCTATTGTGCAAAGATTAAAAAATAGATATGTGATTGTGTCAGGGTTAGCAAAGGGAATTGATGCAAAGGCCCATGAAAATGCGATTGAGACTATTGCTGTATTAGGATGTGGAATTGATACGATTTATCCTAGGCAAAATGGAAACTTATTTTATCGAATAAGAAAAGAAGGACTTATCATTAGTGAGTATCCAATGCATGTTAAACCATATGCCTATCATTTTCCTTGGAGAAATCGTCTTATCGCAGCCTTAAGTGATTCTTTAATTGTTATAGAAGCAACTATGAAAAGTGGGACAATGTTAACCGTAAACGAATGTTTAGAATTGAGTAAAACTATTTATTGTGTACCTACTGCTTATAGCAACACAAAATATTTGGGATGTAACAATTTAATTCGTAATGGAGCAAATATATTAGTTGACGAATGTGATGTTGATGATATATAGTTGATGACGAAACCTATTTTTAAGTTTTAATATACCACAAGATATGGGGGTTCTTATGAAAAAACATTTAGTCATTGTAGAGTCGCCTTCAAAATCGAAGACGATTGAAAAATATTTAGGAAATGAATATCGTGTCGTTTCAAGTAAAGGGCATGTGTGTGATTTAGCAACAAGAGGAAAAGAAGGTTTAGGAATTGATGTGGATCATGATTTTGAACCAACTTATGTGATTAGTAAAGACAAAAAAGATGTTGTAAAAGAATTAAAAGAATATGCATCAAAAGCAAAAGATGTCTTATTGGCAAGTGACCCTGATCGTGAAGGAGAAGCCATCGCATGGCATTTAGCACGTGTTTTAGATTTAGATATTAATGATGAAAATCGTATTGTTTTTCATGAAATTACAAAGCCAGCTATATTAGAAGCGATGAAGCAACCTCGTAAAATTGATATGGATTTGGTGCATTCTCAGGAAACAAGAAGAATGCTCGATCGAATTATTGGTTTTAAATTAAGCAAACTGTTGCAAAATAAAATTCAATCCAAATCAGCGGGGCGTGTTCAATCTGTAGCTTTAAAATTAATTGTTGATCGAGAAAATGAAATCAAAGCATTTAAATCTGAAGAATATTGGACGATTCATGCAGATTGTAAAAAAGATGGAATAGAATTTGTTGCCGATTTATCAAAAATCAATGGTAAAAAACCGAAAATAAAAAATGAAGAAGAAGCCAATACGATTGTTTCTGCATTAACAGACGATTATACTGTTTCTTCTATTGTCAAAAAGTCAAAGAAAAAACAACCAAAATTGCCATTCACTACTTCAACTATGCAACAAGAAGCAAGTACAAAACTAGGTTTTGGTGCAAAAAAAACAATGAGTGTTGCACAAAAAATGTATGAAGGTATTGACTTAGGTGGAAGTATGGAAGGTTTAATTACATACATGCGTTCAGATTCAACACGATTATCAGATTTGTTTGTATCGGATGCTCAAAGTTTTATTCAAGAAATTTATGGAAAAGAATATGTTGGTCGTGTTCATCAAAAAAATGGAAAAAATACACAAGATGCACATGAGGCTATTCGTCCTACAAATATTAAAAGAACACCAGAATCTATTAAGTCGCATCTAACAAATGATCAATATCGTCTATATTCATTGATTTATGCTAGAACTCTAGCGTCTTTAATGAAAGACGCTGTTTATGACGTGACAAGTATCAAAATCACGAATGGGAATTATGAATTTAGTGCATCAGGGCAAACAATGACATTTGATGGATACTACAAAGTGTATTCTAAATATGAAAAACAGACGAATGCGTTATTGCCAAAATTAAATGAAAATGAAAACTTAAAAGATGTACATGTTGAACCTAAACAACATTTTACAGAACCACCTGCTAGATATACAGAAGCTCGATTAATTAAGGACCTAGAGGAAAAATCGATTGGTCGACCAAGTACATATGCGACAATTATTGATACTTTACAAAAAAGGGGTTATGCAAGTCTTGAAAAGACAAATGAAACCTCAAAAACGAAAGTGTTCATTCCTAGTCAGCAAGGTATTTTGACAAATGAAAAGCTACAACAATATTTTAATACAGTAATCAATGTTGAATATACTGCGAATATGGAAAAAACATTAGACGAAATAGCTGAAGGACAAAAAGAACCAGTTAGTTATATGCATACTTTTTATAATGAATTTGCCCCATTAGTTGAAGATGCTTATGAAAAAATGCCAAAGAAAGAATTAGAGCGTGTGGGAAAAGTTTGTCCAGAATGTGGTGGAGAATTGGTGTATCGTAATGGTCGTTTTGGAAAATTTATTTCTTGTATTAATTTTCCTACTTGTCGTTATACTGAAAACAATGAGGAAGAATTACCGGAAGAAGCTAAAGAAGAAAAAATATGTCCAAATTGTGGTGCTAAAATGATTATAAAAAAAGGTCGTTATGGGCAATTTTGGGCATGCTCTAATTACCCAGAATGTAAAACAATTGAATCGTTAAAGAAAAAGGAAAAGCCAGAACCTACTGGTGAAATGTGTCCCGAGTGTGGTCATGAGTTGGTTCGTAGAAAATCACGCTATGGAAAAATGTTTATTGGTTGTTCCAATTATCCAAAGTGTCATTACATCAAAAAAGAATCTAAGAAAAAAGAGGAAAAAGAATAATGGAAAAAGTGACGATTGTTGGTGCAGGTCTTGCTGGTTGTGAGGCATGTTGGCAACTTATAAGAAGGGGTATTCCAGTTCGGTTGATTGAAATGCGTCCGCAAAAAGAAAGTCCTGCTTTTCATACGGATATGTTTGCAGAACTTGTTTGTTCTAATTCATTGCGCTCGAACGCAATGAATAATGCAGTAGGAATTTTGAAAGAAGAATTAAGACGTTTGGATTCTTTAATCATGAAATCAGCAGATATGCACGCTGTACCTGCAGGAAGTGCTTTAGCAGTGGACCGTAAAGGATTTTCTCAATACATAACGGAAACCATCAAAAATCATCCTATGGTAGAAGTTATTTGTGAAGAAGTAGAAAGTATTCCCAAGGGTCCTTGCATTATTGCGACCGGACCATTAACAAGCTCTGCTTTAGCTAATTCTATTCATGATTTTACACATGAAGATACATTTCATTTTTATGATGCGGCTGCTCCTATAGTCGAAAAGGATTCGATTGATTTTTCAAAAGCTTATTTCAAGTCTAGATATGACAAAGGAGAGGCGAGTTACATCAATTGTCCAATGAATATTGATGAGTTTGAAAAGTTTTATGATGCTCTTATACATGCTGAATGCGCAAAAATGCACGATTTTGAAAAAGAAACTTATTTTGAAGGATGTATGCCCATCGAAGAAATGGCTAAGCGAGGAAAGAAAACAATGCTTTTTGGTCCGTTAAAACCTGTTGGACTTGAAAAAGATAAAGATAGTCATCCGGTTGCCGTTGTGCAATTAAGACAAGATAATGTTGGAGCGACTATGTATAATATTGTTGGTTTTCAAACTCATTTAACATGGCCGGAACAAAGAAGAGTATTTTCACTGATTCCTGGATTAGAAAATTTAAAAATTACCAGATATGGTGTTATGCATCGTAATTCTTATTTATCAAGTCCTGTTTTACTTAAAGAAACGTATCAATCCAAAGAAAGGGAAGATTTATTTTTTGCAGGTCAATTAACAGGTGTTGAAGGCTATGTTGAATCATGTGCCTCTGGTTGTATTGCAGGAATAAATATGGCTTTGTATATGCAAGGTAAAGATTGTATAGAATTTGGAAATACGTGTGTTATGGGATCGCAGGCTTATTATATTACGCATTGTGATCCTAAACATTTTCAACCTATGAATGCGAATTTTGGTATCATGCATTTAAATGAGAAATGCAAAAAATTTGAACGAAAAGAAAAAATGGCTAAACAAGCTATTGCACGTATCGATGAAATTGTAGAGGCATTAAATGGATGAGTATATTGATAGATTTCTTCAATATATATATAGGAAAAACTCACAGTCTGAAAAAACGATAGAAGCCTATTCAAAGGATTTAAATCAATTTAAAGATTATTTATTGAGTCAGTCCATAGAATCATTTGAAGATTGCGATCGTTTAACTTTTTTGAATTATTTAGTAACTCTAAATCATTTAAAAGCAAGTTCAATCGCAAGAAAAATGAGCACATATCGCTCATTTTATTTGTATTTATCACAATATGTTGGCATTACAAATAATCCCATCCAGGGTATTGCCACACCTAAAAAAAGTAAAAAAATCCCTGAATTTTTATTCGTTGAAGAAATTGAATATTTTTTAAATACCTATGATGATTCAAAAGATATGGAATATCGTGATCGAATTCTATTTACATTAATGTATGCGTGTGGTTTACGTGTAAGTGAATGTGTGAACTTGGAATGGAATCAGGTGGATTTTAATCAAAGAATTTTATTAATCAGAGGTAAAGGGGATAAAGATCGTATTGTTCCATTTTATCAAGAGCTTACAAGTGAATTAGTTGACTATAAAAAGAAATTTTGTGCAAAATATGCAAAGGACAGTCATGTATTTGTGAATGCACGAGGCAATCCACTGACATCAAGGGGAATTCAATACCTAATGGATAAACATGCTCGAACAATAGGAATGAATATGAAATTGCATCCGCATATGCTTAGGCATAGCTTTGCGACACATTTACTAGATAATGGAGCGGATATTCGTGTTGTACAGGAGCTTTTAGGACATGCATCTTTGTCGACAACACAAATTTATACCCATGTTTCAACAAGTCAGTTAATTAAAGAATATAAAAAAGCGCATCCTTTTGAGAAAAATAGGTTGAAATAGAAAATTTGTATTGCTATAATGAATAAGCGCGTGATTGCGCATAAAATACACACATCATGAATTCGTATGCCCGTGCACAATGTGTTGCATACGTTTGAAATGGTGGAGGAGTAACGGAAAGGTAGGACTATTATGTCAATCGTATCAATGAAAAAAATGTTAGAGAATGGTGTTCATTTTGGTCACCAAACTCGCCGTTGGAACCCTAAGATGAAACCATTCATCTATACAAGCCGTAATGGGGTTTACATCGTAGATTTGAATCAAACACAAGCTCAAATCGAAAATGCTTACAATGAATTAAAAGCAATTAGCGAACGTGGAGGAAAAGTATTGTTCGTAGGAACAAAGAAGCAAGCTGCTGAAGTTGTTGAAGAACAAGCTTTACGTTCTGGATCATTCTATGTTAATAAACGTTGGTTAGGCGGTTTATTAACAAACTTCCGTACAATTCAAAAACGTATTAAACGTTTAGTCGAAATTGATGAAATGGAAGCTAGTGGAAAGATTGAAGTTTACACTAAGAAGGAACAAGCTAATTTACGTAAGGAAAAAGCTAAATTAGAAGGCTCTTTAGGTGGAATTAAAGAAATGAAAAAGCTACCTGATGCATTAGTGATTATTGATCCAAAAGAAGAACACAATGCAGTTGCAGAAGCTAAAAAATTAGGTATTCCTGTATTCGCAATGTTAGATACAAACTGTGATCCTGATGATGCAGATTATCCAATTGCTTCAAATGATGATGCTATTCGCTCAATTAAATTGGTTACAACAATCTTAGCTGATGCTATTGTTGATGCTAAGGGTGGTTTATTAGAAATTGCTTACTTGGATGAATCTGAAGATGATGTGACTATGGAAGATGTAATCAAAAACGTAGAGGCTCAAATTGCTGAAAACGAACGTCGTCGTCGTCAAAGAAATGAAGAACGTAGAAAACGTAACTTCGAAAGAAAAAACAATCGTCGTCCTTTCAATAAAAAGGGTGAAGATGTAAAACCAGCTGCAAAGGCTGAAGAAACACAAGCTGCTGAATAATTTATAGGAGGACGCAAAAATGGCTATCACTGCTGCTCAAGTAAAAGAATTACGTGAAAAGACAAGTGCTGGTATGATGGATTGCAAAAAAGCCCTTACTGAATGTGATGGGGATATGCAAAAGGCTGTCGACTGGTTACGTGAAAAAGGAATTGCAAAATCTGCTAAAAAAGAAGGACGTATTGCTGCTGAAGGTTTAACGCGTGCAGCTGTTAATGGAAATACAGCAATTGTATTTGAAGTTAATTCAGAAACTGACTTCGTAAGTAAGAATGAACAATTCTTAAAGTTATTAGATACATTACAAGAAGCTTTATTAGCTAGCAAACCTGCAACTACTGAAGAAGCTTTAAATGTACAAACTTCTGAAGGAACAATCAATGATTTAATCATTAATGCTACAGCTACAATCGGAGAAAAAATTTCTTTCCGTCGTGTTGCAGTTATCGAAAAGAGCGATGACGAAGTATTTGGTTCTTACATGCATATGGGTGGATCAATTTCTAGTGTTGTTGTATTAAAAGGAACTCAAGATGCTGCTATTGCTAAAAACATGGCTATGCAAGTTGCTTCTATGGCTCCAAAATATGTATCACAAGCTGAAGTACCAGCTGAACAAGTTGAACATGAACGTGAATTACAACTTCAAATGATGAAAGCGGATCCTAAAATGGCTAACAAACCAGAAAAAGTTCTTGAAGGAATTTTAAAAGGAAAAGTTGACAAACATTTCAAAGATCAATGTTTGTTAGATCAAGAATATTTCTTGGAGCCAAAGACGAAAGTTTCTCAATTCTTAAAAGATAATAAGGCTGAAGTAGTAAGCTTTGTACGTTACCAAACTGGTGAAGGAATTGAAAAGCGTGAAGAAAACTTCGCTGAAGAAGTTGCTGCTCAAATGGGTAAATAGTTATTTTTAAAAAGATGGGACTGAATTTAAAATCAGTCCTTTTTTATATTAAAAAGTTAGTGTATAATTGTTGTGGTAGTTTTAATAAGGAGCAAATTTATGTATAAACGTGTATTATTAAAATTGAGTGGTGAAGCTTTATCGAGTCCAGATTATGCTTTTGATCCTGAAATTTTAAAAAGATTAGCAAAAGAACTAAAAGAAGTTCAAAAGTTAGGTGTTGAGCTTGCTATTGTAGTTGGCGGTGGAAATTTTATTCGTGGTAAAACAATGTCTGAAATGGGAATGAATCGCGCACAAGCTGATTATATGGGAATGCTAGGCACTGTTATTAATGCTTTAGCTGTTCAAAATGCATTAGAACAAGAAGGTGTTCAAACACGTGTTCAAACGGCAGTGGAAATGCAAAAAGTGGCTGAACCATTTATTCTAAGAAGAGCTTTAAGACATTTAGAAAAAGGACGTATAGTTATTTTTGGAGCTGGAACAGGTTCCCCTTACTTCTCTACTGATACAACAGCTGCATTACGTGCCTCAGAAATTGATGCGGATGTAATTTTGATGGCTAAAAATGGTGTTGATGGTGTTTATGATTCAGATCCTAAAAAGAACCCAGATGCTAAAAAATTTGATACTTTAAATTATATGGATGTATTAAATAAAGGATTACAAGTAATGGATTCTACCGCTATCAGTATGTGTATGGATAATGATATTGATTTAGTTGTATTCAATATGAATGATGCGGGTAATATTGTTAAAGCTGTAAAACAAGAAGTAAATGGAACTACAATAACGAAAAAGAATTAGGAGAATAATTATGAGTGATATTTTAGTAAACGCAGAAGAAAAAATGTTAGGTGCTATTGATAATCTTGAATCAAACTTACGACAAATTCGAACAGGTCGTGCTAGCTCACAAATGTTAGAAAGAGTTCAAGTTGAGTATTATGGAGCTATGACACCTATTAATCAAATGGCTCAGGTACAAGTGGTTGAAGGAACTCAACTTGTTGTTAAACCTTATGATCGTTCTATTGTAAAGAGCGTTGCACATGCGATTCAAGCCGCAAATCTTGGGTTAAACCCACAAGCAGAAGCTGATGTAATTCGTATTCAAGTACCACAACTTACAGAAGATCGTCGTAAAGAATTAGCTAAAGATGCTCAAAAATACGCTGAGGAAGCTAAAGTTGCAGTTCGTAATGCTAGAAGAGATGCAAATGATGCAATTAAAAAAGATAAAGAACTTCCTGAAGATGAAAAGAAACAAACACTTGAGGAATCGCAAAAATTAACCGATAAATATATCAAAGAAGTTGACACAATTTGTGAAACAAAGAAAAAAGAAATTTTAAATGTGTAAGCCCAAATTCTTTTGGGCTTTTTTATCAAAGGAGGATACTTATGTCACCCAAAACAGTCGCAATAATCATGGATGGAAATGGTAGATGGGCAAAATCAAAAGGTCTACCTAGAACAGCTGGACATAAAAAAGGAGCAGACAATGTTCGTACGGTTGCTTTGGCAGCACAGAGTATGGGTGTACAAAAATTGATTTTGTATGCTTTTTCTACTGAAAATTGGAAGCGACCAGAAGATGAAGTTTCTTATTTATGCAAGCTTCCAGGATTATTTTTCAATAAGTTTATAAATGAATTGATGGAAAAAAATATCCGTGTTACTTTTGCAGGTGAATTGGAAAGATTTCCACAAAATACCCAAGAAGTTATTAACAAAGCAGTAAATCAAACCAGCAAGAATACAGGTATGGAATTATGCTTGGCTATTAACTACGGTTCTAGAAGAGAAATACTTTTGGGAATTCAAAAGTATGCAGATGAAGTATCAAATCACAAAAGAGGAAATGATTTAACGGAAGAAGAATTTTCAAATTATTTGTTTGTTAAAGAAGAAATAGATCTTATGATACGAACAAGTGGAGAATTACGTATTTCCAATTATTTATTATGGCAAATTGCTTATGCGGAACTCATCTTTACTCCTGTTTCTTGGCCTGATTTTGATGAAAATGAGTTAAAAAAATGCTTTGAGGAATTTAATCAAAGAGATCGTCGTTTTGGAGGTTTAACTTCATGAAACAAAGAATTTTAACTGCATTGGCTATTATTTTGGTTGTTTTTTTTCCACTATATCTAGGTGGTCCTTTTTTAGAAGCACTTGCTTTATTTATTATTTGTACAGGAGCTTATGAATGGATGCATGTACAATCTGACTTTCAATCTTGGCCACCTTATATTCTTCCAATATCTGTAATGGCTGTATTATTAACTCGCTTTTTACCTGATCAATATTTTATGGTAATTATCACCCTTATTGTATTGATTTTATGGAGTATGGTTGTCTTTGTTGAAAATTTTTCAATTATTGATTCTTTTATTTGTATGGCTTATGTTTTAGTCTTTACAATCGTATATCATGCCATAGGTCTTGTTGTTGGACAACATCAATATTTATGGACAATTGTTGTCGCAACATATGGAAGTGATACAGGTGCTTATTTTGTTGGACGATCTTTTGGTAAACATAAGATGAATCCTAGAATCTCTCCAAAAAAGAGTTGGGAAGGCTTGATTGGCGGTATTGTGATAGGCTTTATTTTTAGTTTATTGGTTAGTTTAGTATATGTATCTCAGTTGAGCTTTGGGTTTAATTTCTTGTTATGTCTTGTATGCCCGATTACAGCAGAGCTAGGAGATTTATGTTTTAGTGCTATTAAACGAGAATTTAAAGTGAAAGATTTTTCTGATTTATTACCTGGACATGGTGGCGTTTTAGATCGTGTAGACTCATTGTTAATTAATATCATGATTTTCAGTGTTTTGTATACAATTTTATTGTAGGAGTTAAAATGGATTTTATTATAGGAATAATAGCATTTATTGTAATGCTTAGTGTTATTGTTATTTTACATGAACTTGGACATTTTTTAGTAGCAAGACACTTTGGAGTTTTTTGTAAAGAATTTTCAATTGGAATGGGTCCTGCATTATATCAAAAGCAGGGGAAAGAAACTATTTTTTCTATTCGTGCTATACCTTTTGGTGGTTATGTTATGATGGCAGGAGAAGAAGATGGATCGCAAAGTGAAGAAGATGATTGGCTACAACAAGTTCCAAATCATCGAAAATTAAATAATATCGCTAGATGGAAGCAAGTTCTTGTGATGCTTGCAGGGATTTTTATGAACATCATTTTAGCATGGGTCATTTATATGGGTGTCGCCTTAGCTCAAGGTTATGTGGTTGAAGATGCTAAACCAATTGTTTATGAAGTAGTAGATAATTCAGAAGCTGAAGCTATTGGATTACAAAAAGATGATGTGATTAAAAAAATAGAAGCAAGTGATGGAACTACATTAAAACCATCCACACAAATGGAAGTTTTAGAATTTATTCAATATCATCATGATTCTCTAACTCTAACTGTTAAAAGAGATGGTGAAATGTTGAAAATAATAGCTACTCCAAAATATGATAAGGATATGCAAGGATATACATTAGGCTATAAAGCTATCGCATACGCAAAAAAAATACCATGGTATCAATCTTTATGGGAAGGTTCTAAAAATACATTGGATAGCGCTACAACAATTTTTAAATCTTTAAATATGATTTTTCATGGACAAGGGCTTGAAAATTTATCTGGGCCAGTTGGAATTTTAAATGTTACAAGTAAATCGGTTCAATATGGATGGACCACATATTTTAGCTTATTTGCGATGATATCTTTAAATATTGGTATTTTTAATGCGCTTCCTTTACCTGCTTTAGATGGTGGACGTGTTTTGATTTTATTAATAGAAAAATTATTGAACCGAAAAGTTTCAACTGAAATAATTGAAAAAATTATTATGGCTAGCTTTGTTCTATTGATTTTATTATTTATATACGCAACATATAATGATGTTGTACGTTTACTTTAAGAGGTTTTTATACCTCTTTTTTTAGATAGGATGTGTTTGTTTATGAAAAAAGGAAAGTTAAATAAGATTACAGATGTAGAAGGTGTACTTGTTGGACATAAAACCATTCAAAATGGTAATCATCAAACAGGAGTAACCTTTATTCGCGCAGCAGAAGATATTTTTAATAACAAATGTGTATGTGGATGTAGTGTGTTAAATGGGTATGGAAAGACAACAGGTCTATTACAGATACAGGAATTAGGTGTGTTAGAGAGTTATATATGTTTAACAAATACACTTAATGTAGGAATTGTTCAACAAGCACTTGCAGAAATTATGGTTCAAGAAAATGAAAATCTGACAAGTGTAAATGTAGTTGTAGGAGAATGCAATGACTCTTATTTAAATGCGATAAGAGATTGTGTAGTAACAAAACAAGATGTTTATGATGCATATGCAGATTGTAAACAAGATTTTGAATGTGGTAGTGTAGGAGCAGGAAGAGGAATGTCATGCTTTGAAATGTCAGGAGGTATTGGATCTAGTTCACGTGTCTTTAGAATTGATGGAAAAGAATATACATTAGGAGTTTTGGTTTTAAGTAATTTTGGATTGAGAAATCAATTTGTTGTAGAACCAGTTTCATTGGATGATTCTAGAATGGTTGAAGAAAAAGGATCAATCATCATGATTATTGCGACAGATGCACCTTTGAGTGATCGACAGTTGCATAGAGTTTGTAATCGTATGCCCATTGCTTTAGCACGTACGGGATCTCATATGGGAAATGGATCGGGTGATATTGCGATAGCTTTTACGACACATAATAAAATTGGAAAAGAAGAAATTGTAAATATTGAACAAATATCAGAATCAAATTTAAACATTGTATTTGATTGTGCTATTGATGCTTGCTACGAATCGATTTTGAATTCTTTAGAAGATAATGAACAAGTAGTAGGTAATAAAGGAAATATTCGTTATACTTTGTCTCAATTAAAAAAATCCTCTACATAAAATAGAGGACTGCAATCATATGAGATATACTTGCTAGAATAATTAAAATATGCCAAACAAAATGGAAAAATCTTTTTTGTGGTTTGGAATAAAAGAACGTACCGATTGTATATAATAATCCACCTAGAATGATTAAAACCATAAAAGGAAGATTAGAGTGTTTTATTAAGGTTGGAACAATAAACAAGGCTAGCCAACCCATAACCATGTAAATAATCATTGATAAAATAGGATAGCTTTTATTTGCGATAGCTTTTAGTAAGATGCCAAATAGAACCATGATCCATTCGATACATAAAATGATATATCCAGTTGTATTATGCATTAAATTCAAGCATATTGGTGTATAGGTTCCAGCGATTGCTAGAAGGATCATAATGTGATCCAATTTTCTAAATACATATTTATGTGTTGTATTATGAGGCATGCAATGGTAAAGACAAGATCCGGAAAACATAAATAATAGACAAATAATAAAGACGCTAGTACCAATAACCTCTAAAATCCCACCACGAATGTAGGCACGCACACTATAGTATGGAAGTAGAAATAATAATAGTATAGCCATAATACCATGACTGATTGAATTACCAATTTCCTCACCAAAGGTTAGCGGGTAAGGAGAGCGCATACTGTTACTTTTCTTCATGAATATAGTGTAACATAATAACAAATACTACGCAACCTAGAAATAAATACTAGATACAATTTTAAGATAATCTTTGCTATAATTAATAAGTTAAGTGGGAGGACTCCATGTTTTTAAAACGAATAGAATTACAAGGATTTAAAAGCTTTGCGGATAAAACCGTAATCCAATTTGATCACGACATCACAGGTATTGTAGGCCCAAATGGATGTGGTAAAAGTAATGTCAATGATGCGATTCGATGGGTTTTAGGTGAACAGAGTGTTAAATCATTACGTTCAGGTTCTAATATGTCAGATATCATTTTTTCTGGAAGTGAATATAGAAAACCTGTAAATATGGCAAAAGTAACTTTGGTTTTTGATAATTCTCAAAGGATTTTTGATATTGATTATGATGAATTAGAAATAACGCGCCAAATTATGCGTGCAAATAATGAAGCAAGCTACTATATTAATAAAACACCATGTCGATTAAAAGATATTAATGATTTGGTTATGGATACGGGTCTTGGAAAAGATTCTTTGAGTATTATTACACAAGGCAATATTTCTTCTTTTGCAGATGCTAAACCGGAAGAACGTCGTTCTTTATTTGAAGAAGCAGCGGGTGTTGCCAAATATAAGAAGAGAAAAAAGATATCTTTGAATAAATTAGAGCAAACTAAGGAAAATTTAGATCGTCTACAAGATATTTTAGATGAATTAGAACGACAAATTGGCCCTTTAGAAAGACAGGCAAAAAAAGCAGAGAAGTATATAAGCTTAAAAGATAAACTATCTAAAATTGAAATCAGCGTATTGGTTGAGGATATTGAGAAGTATAATGAGAAAATACAACAAATCAATAAAGAGCTTTTTGATATAAAGGCCGAATTTGCTTCTCAAAATGCAGAACTTTCTAAAGAAGAAACAGAATTAGAAAATATTCGAAAAGAGATTTATGCTTTAGATAAACAAGTTAATGCCTTACAATCTGAATACACAAAGGCTATGGAAGAAAGTTATCAGTTGGAAAAACGTAAAATCGAATTGGATGAAAAACGCAAATATGCTTTACAAGTAGCTGATAAAAAGCAAAAACAAAAAGAACTTGCGAGCATGCTAGAAGAAGCACGCTTTGAATCACAAGATCGTCATGAACGTTTAATGGAGTGTCAGGCTGATTTAAATAATCATCGAAATGTTGTGAATGATTTGAAAACAAAAATACAAAGATCACAATATGAAATGAATCAGGCACAAAATATTCTTCAGCAATTAGAAAATCGAAAACAAGTACTTGATAACATGATGAAACAACCTTTTGCACATCAACAAGGTGTACGTTCTGTTATGCAAGCAAAAAATTCATTACCTGGAGTTTATGGAGTCGTTAGTGAATTGTTAGTAGCTCATTCGGATAAAGCGTTAGCTATCAATGCTGCATTAGGTGGAAGCATATATCAAATTGTTACAAAAGATGAGGCTGATGCGCGTAATGCCATTTCATTTTTGAAAAGGAATCGCTCAGGACGAGCTACTTTTTTACCATTAAGTGTTTGTAAAGCAAAAGGTCCAAATGAGCAAGTAGAAATGATAGCTTCCTCTTCTCCTGGATTTATTGATTTTGCATCAAATTGCGTTGATTGTGATTCTCTATTTGATCCTGTTAAAAAAAGATTATTAGGTAATGTTGTTGTTATGGATGATCTAGAACATGCTAATGAAGTCGCAAAGAGGTTACGCTATAGTTTAAAAATTGTTACTTTAGATGGAGAAATTGTTCATCCTGGTGGAAGTATGACAGGTGGTGTCAATAAAAATCAAAGTACACCTGTAACAATGAGACAAGAGATGGATTCGATTGTTTCAAAAATTGAAGGTCAAAAAATAAAAACGCAAAATTGTATAAATGAAAATGAGATTTTACAAAATAAAATTCAAAAAGAAAATGATCAAATTGTTAATTTACAGATAGAATTAGCAAAACTTGAAAATGTTTATGCGACAAAAAAAGCTAAATATGATTCTATTTTAGCTGAATATCAAGAATTAGGTGTTGATGAACAAGAAACGAAAGAATTAGCACAAGATGATTTGGTCGTGCAAATGTCAAAAATGCACGCTAAACTAGATTCTCTATCTGTTCAAATCCAGACTCTACGTCAAACGCGATTGGATAAAGGAAGTCAATCGGAACAATTGGAGAACCAAATCCGATTAATACGAAGAGAAATGAATGTGAAGCAAACATCGATTCATAATTTTGAAATGGATACAGTAAAAATTAAGACGCAGTTAGAAAATGCATTAAATCGCTTAAGCACAGATTATGAAATGACTTTTGAGTTTGCGAAAACAAAAAAAGAAGATGTTGAAATTGAATCTGCTAAAGAAGAGGTTATTCAATTAAGACAAGCGATATCTCGTTTAGGAAATGTAAATTTAGATGCGCCAAATGAATATAAAGAAATTAAAGAGCGTTTCGATTTTATGGCAAGTCAAAAAGAGGATTTGGAAAAGGCAAGCCAGCAAATTTTAGATGCGATTAGTGAAATGGATAAGACAATGATTACCCAATTTACTGAGATGTTTAATAAGATTAATGATGAATTGGATGATATTTTTAAAGCGATGTTTGGTGGTGGGCATGCAAAGCTGAGTATGGTGGATCCAGATGATGTGTTGAACACAGGAATTGATATTGATGTTCAGCCTCCAGGAAAGCTTGTAAAAAACATTCAGACTTTCTCTGGTGGTGAAAAAGCTTTGATCGCAATTAGTGTTTTATTCGCAATATTAAAAGCACGAACTATGCCATTATGTATATTTGATGAGGTAGAAGCAGCACTTGATCAAGCTAATGTTGAGCGTTTTGCAAGATACTTATCTCATTATCGAGGGCAATCTCAATTTATTGCCGTCACACATAGACCAGGTACAATGGAACAGTGTGACACATTATATGGTGTAACTATGCAAAAAGATGGTGTTAGTAAAGTATTAAAAGTTCAACTTAAAGATGCCGTCCATATTAGTGAGGAGGAACAATCATAATGTCAGTTTTTACAAAAATAAAAGATGCCTTTGTGAAAAGTAACGATAAAGATAAATATTTATCTGGGCTTGATCGAAGTAAAAAAAGTTTTGGAGACCGTATTCGAGCATTGTCTAATAATTTTCATGGAATTGATGATGATTTATTAGAACAAATTATGGTAATCCTTCTTGAAAGTGATGTAGGAATTCATACAGCACAAAAAATTGTAGATGCCTTTGAAGTAAATGGTAAAAAGATAAAAGAATATGATTCAATGTTGGATTATTTGATTTCCATTTTATATGAATTTTATGATGAAGATCTTGATCCTGAAATTAAAATGAATGAAAATGGACCTACTGTCATATTTATGGTTGGTGTAAATGGCAGTGGTAAAACAACAACAAGTGCAAAATTGATTCAATATTATAAGGAACAAGGAAAAAAAGTAGCAGTTGCTGCAGCGGATACTTTTAGAGCAGGAGCTATTGATCAAATTGATACTTGGGCACAACGATTAGATGTACCATGTATAAAAGGAAAGATGAATCAAGATCCTAGCTCAGTTTTAGTTGATGCGTGTCGGTATGCGAAAGATAATGATATTGATATTTTAATTGCAGATACAGCAGGTCGTCTTCAAAATAAGACAAATTTAATGAATGAGTTAAGTAAGATGCACCGTGTCGTGCAAAGAGAAATTGATGGAGCTCCACAAGAGGTATGGCTTGTTTTGGATGCGACAACTGGTCAAAATGGAATTTCCCAAGCCAAAGTATTCCTTGAAGCTACAGATGTTTCTGGTATTGTCTTGACCAAGATGGATGGTACGGCGAAAGGTGGAGTTGTTTTAGCTATTCGAGATTTATTACATTTACCTGTTCGTTTCTTGGGATTAGGCGAAAAGCCAGAAGATCTAAGACCATTTGATATTAATTCTTTCTTAATGGGAATCACAAAGGGTATGGAAGAATAATGATTTCGAAATTAGATGCGAATGATTTATATGATGTATATGGAAATTTGTTAACTTCTAGACAAAGAGAGATATTATCTCTTTACTATGAGGAAGATTTTTCTTATACTGAAATAAGTGAGGAATTGGATATTTCTCGTGCAGCAGTGATGGATACAGTACATCGTGCTACAAATTTACTGGAAAAATATGAATCAGCAATTGGATATGTGGAAAAAAAGAAATTGTTGAAAAAATGGATTGCCAAACATGAAGATGTTGACAAGATCGATGAATTAAAAAAAATATTTTAGAGGAGGATTTTAAAATGTCGATTGTAATGAGTGTAAATGCAGGTAGTTCTTCATTGAAGTTTCAGGTTTTTAAAATGCCTGAAGAAGAAGTATTAGCACAAGGAAATGTTGAGCGTATTGGATTAAATGATTCCATTTTTGGGATGAAGGCTCATGGAGAAAAAATTGAAGAAATCTTAGACATCCAAGATCATGCGGTAGCTGTTAAAAAATTGATGGAAGCCTTAGTAGAACATAACGTCGTTGAAAGCTTGTCTGATATTAAAGCTATTGGGCATCGTGCTGTTCACGGTGGTGAATACTATGATCATTCAGTACCTGTAACAGAAGAGGTTGAAGCTAAATTTGAAGAATTATGTGATTTAGCTCCTTTGCATAATCCAGCAGGTTTAGTGGGATATCGTGCATTTAAAGAAGCATTACCAGAATGTAAACATACTTTTGTGTTTGATACAGCTTTCCATCAAAGTATGCCAGAAGAAAACTACATTTATCCAATTCCATACGAATATTATGAAAAAGATAAAGTACGTCGTTATGGAATGCATGGAACAAGTCATGAATACTTGACAAAACGTCTAGCTGAACTTCAAGGTAAAAAACAAGAAGAAATGAATATTATTACTTGCCATTTAGGAAATGGTGGAAGTATTACAGCCGTTAAAAATGGTAAATCATTCAAAACATCTATGGGATTTACTCCATTAGCAGGTATTATGATGGGTACTCGTTGTGGTGATATTGATCCAGCTATTGTTTGTTTCTTACAAAAGAAATATGGTTACTCAGCTGATGAAGTGGACAATATTTTAAACAAAAAATCTGGTATGCTTGGTGTTTCAGGAATTTCAAGTGATGGAAGAGATATTGAAGCAGCTGTAGAAGCTGGTAATCCTCGTGCAATCTTAACTCAAAAGATCTTTGTTTCACGTATTGTTGAAATTGTTTCAGGTTACTACGGATTAATGGGTGGAGCTGATGCAATCGTATTCGCCGGAGGAATTGGTGAAAATGATTGTGCTATGCGTAAAAGAATTTGTGATGGATTAAAAGTATTTGGCGTAAAAGTAGAAGATGCAAATAATGATGGTGTTCGCGGTGTTGAAAAATGTATCAGTTCGCCAGATTCAAAATTGCAGGTATGGTTAATTCCAACTAATGAAGAATTGATGATTGCTCGTGATGCCTATAAGGATTTAAAGGCTTGTGGAGAATAATATTTTAAAATCTTTTCATGATTTTGATACCATTACGATTTTTCGACATCAATTTCCAGATATGGATGCGATAGGTTCACAATATGGTCTTAAATTCGCATTAGAATCTTTATATCCAAACAAAAAGATTTATTGCTTAGGCTCTAAATGTAACTTACATGAGCGATTAGACCTTCATGTAGATGAATTAAGTAGTGATGATATTAAAAATAGTTGTGCAATTATTTTAGACACCTCTAATGCGGCTCGTATCGATGATGAAAGATATACTCTTGCCAAACATTCGATACGAATTGATCACCACGTTCAAGTTGAGAATATTTGTGATGAGGAGTGGATTGATGAAAAGGCAAGTGCAACTTGTGAATTACTGGCTCTCTACTTTTCAGAACATGATTTACAAATTAACAAGCAAGCTGCATTATTGTTATATTTAGGTTTAACAGCTGATAATATTCGATTTACTACAAACAATGTTCGTTGTGAATCTTTTGAGGCGGCTAAATATCTATTTAGTCAAGGTGTGGATGTAACAGAAGTAGAAAAAATCAATTTTGCGACATCGATGAAAGATTATAAATATGAGACAAAAGTTCGTAATCGTGCCATTCAATGTAATAAATTTTTATATGCGATTATGGAAATTGAAGATTATGAATCTTTAGAGCTAGATGAATCAGATGCCAAAGATAAGGTTTATGTATTAAGTGGTATTGAAGAGATTGAGATGTGGGCTTTATTTACTCGAATGAATGATGGTGTTCATTATCGAGCATCCTTAAGGTCAAAAAACATTGAGATTCGTGATGTGGCTTGTCAGTTTGGCGGCGGAGGTCACATGTGTGCTAGTGGTATTAAAAATTTGAGTCTTGAACAAGTGAAAGAAATTATTGAAATATTATCAAAACGAGGGTAGTTTTCATACTATCCTCTTTATTTTGATTAAATAGGAATTGTACCTAAACTTAGGTTTAGTGTTATGATTCGTTTGAAGGGAAGTGTTTATTTATGCATATGGCTGACGCGTTATTAAGCCCACCTGTTGCCGGTGTAATGGCTATTGGATCCTGCGGTGTAGCGGGATATTCGATTTATAAATTGTCAAAAACAGATAATGACAAAATCGTTCCTGTAATGGGGGTAATGGGAGCTTTTGTGTTCGCAACCCAAATGATTAATTTTACAATTCCTGGGACAGGATCTTCAGGACATTTGTGTGGAGGTTTATTATTAAGCGCTATTCTTGGTCCATATGCATCTTTTTTGACTATGATTTCAGTTTTGGTTATACAATGCTTGATGTTTGCGGACGGTGGCTTATTGGCTTTAGGCGCAAATATATGGAACATGGCTTTTTATGGCTGCTTTATGGGTGCGTGGCTTTGGAAACTTTGTTCAAAAAAAGAATTGTCAAAAAGAAAAATTATGTGCACATCCATTATTGGAAGTATACTTACATTACAGCTAGGTGCCTTTTCTGTGTCTGTTGAAACTTTTGTTTCTAACATTACACAATTACCTTTTTCAGCTTTTTTAGCTACGATGCTTCCTATTCATGTAGCTATAGGCTTTGTAGAAGGATTGATTACAGGATGCGTACTATGTTTCTTGTATGAAGCAAGACCATCCTTGTTATGGTTTCTTTCAACAAAAAGTAACCAAGAAAAAATATCTTTGAAAACAAGCATTGGCATTATGGCATGTCTCACTTTAGTGATTGGTGGAATACTTTCTTTATTCGCATCAAGTTTGCCTGATGGTTTAGAGTGGTCTATTCAAAAGATGACTGGAAGTACAGAGGTGCAAGAAGGAGCTGGATTAGCTTATTCGATTTCAAAACGTATTCAAGATTTTACTTCTATTTTTCCAGATTATAATTTTATTGGAAGTGAATCTGGCGCAGGAACGAGTGTTTCAGGCTTATTTGGTGCATGTATTGTATTGATTCTTGTAGTTTTATTGAGCACTTTGATAAGGAGATGGGTTCATCGAAATGAGTCGCATTCATCAAGCCATTAATCGAGCTCATGAACTTGATTTTTTAGCTAACCGAAATATCTTTATTAATCATATTCAACCTCTTTCAAAATTATTGGCGGTACTTGTTTATATTATTATTACGCTATCATTTTCAAACTATGATTTAACGGGTGTTTTAAGTATGGCGATTTTGCCTATACTATTATTTCAAATTGGAGATCTATCATTAAAACAATGTATCTATCAGTCTCGATATATTTTGCTTGTGTGTAGCTTTGTAGGGGTTGTGAATGCTTTTTTTGATCAAAAGATTTTATTAATAATTTCAACTTTTGCGATTTCTGGAGGAGTGCTATCTTTTTTTGTTCTTCTCTTTAAAGAAATATTTTGTTTTGAAATGGTTTATTTTTTGATTGCGACTACATCAATGGAAAGATTGTGTGTGGCTTTACAAAAATTACATATTCCTAAAATTTTGATCACGACGATTCTTTTGATATATCGTTATATTGTTTTACTACTTCAAGAGGTGAACCGAATTTCAATAGCTTATCTTTTACGTGCACCTAATCAAAAGGGAATCCAATATAAAGCATGGGGTTCATTTGTTGGTCAACTTTTATTAAGAAGTATGGATAGAGCCATGAATGTTTATGACAGTATGTTATTAAGGGGATTTAATGGTTATTTTTATGATGATTTTGAGAAATATAAATCAGGTATAGTATTTTTTATTTGTGTAACCATCTATTGTATATTGTGCCGTTTATTTCCTTTATTTGAAATGTTTGGAAAGGTGTTTTAAATGAATCTTATTGATATAAAAAATTTAAATTTTGCATATCCTGATACAAATAATCATATTGTTTTACAAGATTTAAATCTTTCCATCGAATCTAATGAAAGGGTAGGTCTAATTGGTTCGAATGGAGTTGGTAAATCTACGTTGTTAAAAATATTAGTTGGTTTATTGGGAGAATTTGAAAATATTACTGTTTCAAATTTGAATTTGGAAAAAAATAATTTTAAAGACATTCGAAAACAGCTTGGCTATATTTTTCAAGATTCTGATAGTCAACTGTTTATGCCTACAGTGTATTCAGATGTTTCTTTTGCAGCAAAGAACTATGGATATTCTAGTGTAGATGTAAAAATGCGAAGTGAGCAAGCTTTAAATCAGGTGGGTTTATTAGAAAAGTCAGATTGTTTAATTTATCAATTGTCTGGGGGAGAAAAAAGGCTTGTTGCGATTGCGGGCATTCTTACATTAGAGCCAAAAATTCTTTTAATGGATGAACCTTCATCGGCCTTAGATCCAAAAAATAGAAAAAATCTAATTCGAATTCTAAATGAATTAAATTGTTCACTATTTATCGCAAGTCATGATTTAGATTTTATTTATGATACTTGTGATAGGGTTGTTTTATTACATGATGGAAAAATTAAGCAAGATGGGTCAGTTGAGCAAATTTTAAAAGACGAAGAGCTATTAAAAGCTTGTGATTTAGAGTTACCTCTTCGGTTCCAAAAATAAAAGGCATCAATGGGATGCCTTTTTATGTGGGATTAACCAACCATATTGTTTCATTAACATGTCAATGTCGATGCGTATGATTTTGTATGAAACCTGATTGTTTTCAATATTTAGAATGATGTAAGAACCATTTTTACCGTCTCTAGGAAGTGTGATTGATCCTGGATTTAGTATAAGTGTATTTTTATATTTCTCGGCAATAACACAATGAGTGTGTCCAAATAAGAAAACGTGGGGCTTATATATATCTATGGTTCTATAGAGTTCTTCAAGACAGTATTCATATTCGTCTCCATGAGTGCAATATATTTTTTTGTGGTTAATCTGAAATTCTTGTATCTTTGGTAAATCTAATAAATCATTGTTGCCTTTTACACAAGTAAATCCATGTATTTTTTTCTTTGATTGAGAATCACCTAAATGAACGAATTGAACTTGACTTTTATAGAGAGAAGAATAAATATGTCTTATAATCAAGAGAATGTCTTGATTTCCATGATTGTCTGAAACGACTATGACTCGCATGAATATGCATCAAAGTAGTCTTCATAGACTTCTAAATTGTCATCACTATGTGCTAAAGCAGCAAAGAATTTATTTTTAATTTGCTCTCTATTTACATTTTCCATTGGCTTTTGAAAGTTATATTCACCTGTTTGTCCACATGCCCATAGATTCTCATTGTAATGCGGAATTGTTGAAAATTTATGGAGCATTGTTGCAAAGGCCATTTCTTCTGGATATAAGCACATTTTAAATGTATTTGAACAATAAGCTAGGTTATCAACAAGAACTTGAGCACTTTCATGTGTTAAGATAAACCAAGGATAGCTTACATAAATGGTATCTTCTGTCTTTCTTTGTTTAAAGGAGTGGACAAGTTTTGAAGTGACTTTATTCATGGCACGAATAGTTTTAGAACTTTGGAAATCGTATGAATTAGTAAAGAAGGCATAATCTTCAAACCTTTTTTTAACTTCTTCATTTTGATCGGAATTATCAACTTCGTAATAGATATCTTCATTTTTATGCTGATTTAGATATTTTACAAGTGTATTTTTGGATACGGTACAAATCATTCCATCGGTCATTGTTATAAATCGATCATATTGAAAACCAGCTTCCTTTTCATATTCGATCGCATCTTTCATTAATACAATAAATCCTCTGGGCAAAGACATATCGGCAGGTAAAGCTGTTTGTTGATGATGGGCTACATGTAAACTGGGTGTGTCACAGTAAGCCAGAATTAAGTCATCTCTTAAATCATCTTCATTAACCATAATATAAACATCATCACCTTGGTTAATAAGAATATCTAGATTTTCTGTTAATTCCTCAAAATTTTTTTTCATATAATGCATTAAATAAGCAATTTTCATTTTAAAAACCTCACTATATATGTAAATATGGTAGAATATGTTTATGGAAAAAGCAATACTCATCGGCGTTTGTGCGTATGATAAAGACAATTTTGAATATCAAATGTTGGAAATGAAAGAACTTGCCAATGCATGTCAAATAGACGTTGTTTTTGAAGTTTCACAAAATTTGGAACATGCGAATACAAAATATTATTTAAATTATGGAAAATTAGAAGAAGTAAAGCGTATTGTTGATGATTTAGAATCGGATTTAATTATCACTCTTGATTCTATATCTCCAGCCGTTCAACGTAATATTACTAATTTTTTAGATTGTGAAGTATTAGATAAAACGGCTTTGATTTTGGAAATTTTTTCTAGGCGAGCTCATACAAAAGAGAGCATGTTACAAGTGGAAAGTGCACGATTAAAATATTTATTACCTCGACTTCAAGGCAGTTATAAGCATATGGATCGTCAAAGAGGTGGTTCTCAAAATAAAGGTTTAGGTGAAAAGAAAATAGAATTGGATGCTCGAAGAATTGAGAGTAAGATTTATACTGTACAAAAGCAACTGGATAAGATTCATATTCAAAGAATGACGCAGCGTAAACAAAGAAAAAAGGCATTGATTAAGAGTGTTGCTTTAACTGGTTATACAAATGTTGGAAAATCATCGATATTAAATGGTTTTGTTGAGAATGAGAAAAAGGTATTGGAAAAAGATATGTTGTTTGCGACATTAACAACTTCAACAAGAAAAATAGAAACTGAAAATCATAATGTTTTTACTCTTAGTGATACGGTTGGTTTTATTAGTGATTTACCACATACATTAGTTCAGGCTTTCCATTCAACTTTAGAGGAAGCAATTGTATCTGACCTTATTTTAAAGGTAATGGATGCTTCTGATATCAATTTGGATGCACATAGACAAGTATGCGAAGAAACTTTAAGAGATATAGGATGTGATACTATTCCTTATTTATTCGTTTACAATAAGTGTGATAAAACAAAGATGGATTATCCAAAAAGAGTGGAAAATCGTATTTATATTTGTGCCAATGAAAAAGAGAGTATTGAGTTTCTAAAAAGTGAAATTGAAAAAGAATTATTTCATATGGAATATTATCATATCACAATCCCGTATAATAAGAGTGGCGTACTCAATTATATTTATGAAAATGGAAATGTGATTAAAGAAGAATATAAAGAGGATTGTATAGAGCTTGAATTTTCAATTCAGGAAGCTTCATCTCATCGCGTGAATCGATTGTTGAATATTTAAAAAAGGAAGAAAATCAAATTAAGTTTTCTTCCTTTAATGTTTTTTCTAATGCTTTTCCCGCAAGTAAACAAGTATATAAACATCTTTGCTCAGGATGATGATGAACGGGTTTAATGTGTGCACAATCAAGTGCACCAAGTTCCTCTTTAAAATTGCGTGTATGTTTTTGGATAAGAGGTCGAAGAGTATCTAATTCGTCGTGGGCCTTAGTTTTACATGCGATTTTTGATAAAGCAGAAATCGTTCCTACTAGTGCACCACAAGTTGATCCGATAAACATGCCACCGCCAAAGCCGGCAAATAAACGCATATCATCTTCGTTAATGTTTAAATTGTATGTTTCGTTGCATGCGTGAATCAGTGTTTCTGAACAATTGTATCCGCCCTCGATATAGTATTTTTTAATATTTTCTTCTAATAAACTCATAGACAAAACTCCTTTTTTTAATTGTAAGTAAAAGAAGAGTCTTTTTCAACTTTTCCATCCAAAATCAGATAAGATATCAAGAACATCGTCTTCAAAATTGCCAAAATGAATACCATTTTGTCTTAATTTTTGATGATTTAGACGATAATCTCTGAAACGTTCTATATATCGTTCTTTATTTGGGAGAATGCATTTTTCGATTGTGTCTTGATTTGCGTGTAGTATATGTGCAATATAGAGTGCACTTTCATATGTGGATTTATCATTATCTGATGCGCAATGATAAATACCATTATCTAAATTTACGATTTGATCGAATTGTTTAGCGAGATGTTTAGCATAGGTCATACATCTTTTTTCGTTAACTGTAAATAAGGCGGGTTTTTGTGTAATTAATGCATTTATCACATTTTTGATGATATTTGGACTTGCCTTAACACCTTCATAGCTAAGTCCCATCATCCAGGAAAAACGTAAAATAACGAAATTGGAAAGTTGTTCTTGAATTAGGTTTTCACATTCGATTTTATTTTGTCCATAGATTGTTACTGAATGGGGAATTTCATCTTCTTGAAAGGGTCCATGATTTTCTTTTCCATTAAAAACTTGTTCAGTCGAACAAAAAATGAGTTTTGCGTTTTTCTCTTTACATACATCAATAATGGCTTGTGTACTTTCTACATTGATTTTATGGGCTAATTGTGGATTTTCATCACAAAACTTTGTTGTTGCGTTTGCGGCTGTATGAAAACAAATGTCAAAATCTTGTTTTGAGATAAATGATTTAACATCTTCTGGATTTTGGAAATCAGCATCTTTTCGTGTCATACGAATAAAATTAAAATTTTCTTTTTGATATGTATAAACTAGGCTTGCGATATATCCATTTGCACCTGTTACTAGAATTGTTTTTTTGGCATTGAGCATAATAAGTGTCCTCCTTTTAAAATAGTGATTTGTTTTGAAGAGTAGGGAACGAATACGCTATCATAGGTAGGTAATAAAATTTCTTCGTCTTGCCATTTAATTAAACAATCTTTATCAATGTTTGAAAGAATAAAATAGGAATCTTTACATTGTATTGTCATATCTGTTCGAGCGTATATTTCATCTACAGTAAACATAGGGCAATCGCCAATTCTTCTAGTTTTATTTTTAGCTAAAACAAATGTTGGCTTTAGATGAAAATCAACCACATCAAAAGATTCTTTAAGATGGAGCATTCTTGTTTTTCCGTCTGTTCCAGTTCGGCCATAATCATAAAAGCGATAGGTTGTATTAGAATTGGTGCCGATTTCCAAGGCAAGAATATCTTTTCCTAGAGCATGAAGCATACCGGCTGGAATGGTAATGTAGTCTCCTTTTTTTACAGGATATTTGATTAAATATTTTTCTAGTGTTCCGCTTTTTATGGATTCTTTGATTGTGTTTTTATCTGTGCAATTTGTTCCAGCAACAAGGGTTGCGCCTTTTTTTGCATCTAAAACATACCAACTTTCATATTTTCCATAATCATTTGAATGTTGTAGTGCATATTCATCTTGTGGGTGTACTTGAATACTTAAAGCATCTTTTGTATCTAAATAGGCAAGTCGTAATGTTTCGTGTAGACCGTATCCTTTTCCTAAGATTTCATCTGGATTTTTCTTAATTATTTCAAGTAAAGTTGGATTTCCTTCTATATTTTTAATAGTGTTCGAACCATATGGATGGGCTGAGACTTCCCACCATGTACCATAATTCTTATTTATTCCTCTTGCTTTTGAGATGTGGTTAGTACCCCAAATTGTATAATCTTTGATTGGATTCAAAAGAAATGGCTTCATATTAATATCCTTCTTTTTCAAATTCTTCTAGGATTTTTAAAGAAGAGCTTGTGCCAATCCGGCTAGCTCCAGCATCAATCATTTTTTTACAAGTTTGCCAATCACGAATGCCGCCTGCAGCTTTAACTTTGACTTCTCCTTGTACTGTTTCAACCATTAGTTTTACATCTTCTACTTTAGCTCCTGAAGTTCCAAATCCTGTGCTTGTTTTAATGTAGTCGGGTTTCACTTTTTTTGCGATGAGAGCAAGTTGTTTGATTTCTTCTTTTTCTAAATAACAATTTTCAAAAATAACTTTTGAGATAACATTGTTTTCTTTACAAATTTGTACTATGGATCTCATTTCTTTTTCGATGTAATCCCAGTTTTTCATTTTTGCTTGTCCAATATCAATAACATAGTCAATTTCATCGGCTCCATTAGAAATCGCAATTTTTGTTTCCGCAAGCTTTGATTCTAGACCTGCTTGTCCTAGTGGAAAACTGATGGCAGCACCGACGTGGATGTTTGTTCCTTTTAATTGCTCTTTACAAAATTTAACCCAAGTTGTATTAATGGCGACCATGGCTGTACCTATAGTTTTGGCTTCTTCACATAGTTTTTCTAAATCTGCATTTGTTGCGTATGCTTTTAAAAAAGTGTGATCAAAATAATGTGCTAATTCTTGTTTGTTCATAGAATACCTCCGTTTATAAATTTATTTTTGCATAAATAAAAACAGAATTCAAGCAAATGTTATAACAATTAAAATATGTTATACTAGTATGGGTGATAAATATGACAGTATTAGATAAAAATGTTCCTTTTGTAAAGGTGCTAATGGTGATTTCAAGAAAAACGATTGAAAAAGAAATTGAATTAAATTCAAAGTATCATTATGCGGATTTTTCAGAAAATTTAATGTTAGATTGGTGTAAGCTTCAGTGCGAAGTAAATTTGTTTGATTCTATGAAAGATGCACAGGATAAGTGGAATCAGATGATTCAAAGAGATAAAGATTTCTTTTCTAAATATTTTTTGTTTGTGAAGGATGAAGATAATAATTTGGTTGGTAGTGCTGGATTATGGTATGGTTCTGATTTTGATGAAAGTCGTTTACGTGTGCATTATGTTGCGGTAAGTCAAATTGCTCAACATCAGAAAATTGCACAAGCAATGTTAACTCGACTTTGTATCATGTATGATTCGATTCCTAGTAAATATCCATTATATTTGGTTACACAGTCACAGAGTTATGGGGCCATCAAGTGTTATTCTCGTTTAGGGTTTACACCTTATTTAGGTGCATATCATGGTTCAAGTGAACAGAAGAGCAAGCAAGCTTGGCAGAAGGTTACTGAAATTTTAGCAGACCATTCTTGACACTGCTAAAAACGTGTTGTATAGTATTAGCAAGCGCAGTGATAGAGTGCTAAGAAGGAGTGTTTATTATGGCTAGAAAAAAACAGTTTAAAGCAGAATCGAAACGATTATTAGATTTAATGATTAATTCAATTTATACGCATAAAGAAATTTTCCTACGTGAGCTTGTATCGAATGCAAGTGATGCGATTGATAAATATTATTATGAAAGCCAAGGGCATGCAGATGCGTCTAGTTTTGAGATTCGTTTAGAGCCAAATAAAGAGGCCCGTACACTTACAATTTGTGATACAGGTATTGGTATGACGAAAGAAGAGCTAGAGGAAAACTTGGGTACAATTGCTAAGAGTGGTTCACTTGCTTTCAAAGAAGAGATGAAGAAAAAAGAAGAAAATAGTGAAGATGTAGATATTATTGGTCAATTTGGTGTTGGTTTCTATTCGGCTTTTATGGTCGCAAAAGAGATTTGTGTAATTTCTAAGAAGGCAGGTAGTGAAGAAGCATATCAATGGGTGAGTGATGGTGATAGTGGTTATGAGATCACTGAGGCTCAAAAGGATACAAATGGTACAACGATTATCTTAACTTTAAAAGAGGATACGGATGAAGAAAATTATTCAAAATATTTAGAGACATATGAATTAAAGAGTTTAATTAAGAAATATTCAGATTACATTCGTTACCCAATTAAGATGAATGTAGAAACACAAAAAATCAAAGAGGGTACTGAGGATAGTGAAAAGCCTGAATATGAAACAGTGGTTGAAGATGAAACACTAAACTCAATGATTCCTTTATGGAAACGTCAAAAATCTAAGATTACGGATGAAGAATATAATCAATTCTATAAAGATCATTTCTATGATTATCAAGATCCTCAAAAGGTCATTCATTTTAGTGTAGAAGGAAACACTAGCTTTACTGCTTTGTTGTATATTCCATCTCATTTGCCTCAAGGTTTCTATAATCAAGATTATAAGAAGGGTTTACAATTGTATTGTCGTGGCGTGTTCATCATGGATCATGCCGAAGAATTGCTTCCTGATTCATTGCGTTTTGTCAAAGGTTTAGTTGATTCTCAAGATTTATCTTTAAATATTTCTCGTGAAATGTTGCAGCATGATCATCAATTGAAATTGATTGCGACTCGTATTGAGAAGAAAGTGTTAAATGAATTGGGAGAAATGCTTGCGAAGAATCGTGAGGATTACGAAAAATTCTTTACAGAGTTTGGTGTAAACTTGAAGTTTGGTGTCTACAACAACTATGGTATGGATAAGGATAAATTCCAAGATTTATTGTTGTTCTATTCTTCAAAGGAAAAGAAATATACAACTTTATCTGAGTATGTAACTCGTATGAAGGAAGATCAAAAAGATATCTACTTTGTTTCAGGTAGTGATATTGATTTGATTGATAAGATGCCTGTTGTTCAAACTTTAAAGAGCAAGGAATACGAAGTTTTATACTTGACGGATAGTGTTGATGAATTTGTAATGCAGACATTAATGAATTACAAAGAAAAGACATTTAGGAATGCAGCACAAGGAGATTTAGATTTAAATACGGAAGAAGAAAAAGAAGCTTTAAATAAATCAAAAGAAGAAAATAAAGATTTATTAGATTTCATGAAAGAATCTTTAAATGGAGAAGTCAGTGAGGTTAAATTATCTAGCAAATTGATTGATGATCCTGTTTGTTTAACGGCTGGAGAAGGTATTTCTTTTGAAATGGAAAAAGTATTTGCGAATATGCCAGAAAAGAACCCTATGCCTATGAAGGCTACAAAGATTTTAGAAATCAATCCAAATCATCCTATTTTTGAAAAATTAAAATCTTTATATGCAGAAGATAAAGATAAGGTAAAAGAAGTAACGGATGTTTTATATGATCAAGCCTTATTGATTGAAGGATTCCCAATTCAAGATCCAATCGCATATTCAAGAAAGATTTGTGAATTATTAGTGAAATAGAAAAGTATATAGCTTTGAAGTTTAATGGTGTTAGCCTAAGAGATTAGGTTGGCACCATTTTTTACATATTACATAATTATATATATATCAAAAAAACAAAACTATGTTTAATTTAGGTTAATATTAGACATCAAAAGAATGCGAATAGTTTTATATAATCATATTGAAATGGTGTGAGTCATTTACCCTTTATTGTGAAAGCGTTTATGTATCCTCGAATTTGAATTACAATGGTGTTAGATAATATATTAGGCATGAAAAAAATCAGAATTGGAGATGAGTTTATGAGTGATGTCTTGATTGTAAATGGTTTATCGAAATCATTTGGTAATAAGAAGGTACTAGATAACGTTTCTTTTTCGGTTAAAGATAAAGAAATTGTAGGATTTATTGGTCCTAATGGAGCTGGTAAGAGTACATTGATGAAATGCTTATGTGGGTTAATTCATACAGATTCAGGTAGTGTAAATTTATGTGGATACGATTTAAATACGCAAAGAGAAAAAATGTTATCTTTTCAATCAAGTTTAATTGAAAATCCAGGATTATTTTATAATATGCCGGGTTTAGAGAATTTAGATATTTTTGCTAGTTTAAAAAGTGTTTCTAAAAAAAGAATGAAAGAGATGGCAGATTATACGCGAATAGGTGATGATCTCAAGAAACTTGTATCAAGTTATTCTTTAGGTATGAAACAGAGATTGGCTATTTCTATTGCGCTTTTATCCTCTCCAAAATTTTTGATGCTTGATGAGCCGATGAATGGATTGGATCCATCAGGCGTTATTGAATTAAGAAAAGAACTTCGCAAAATGGTAGATGAGCAGAAAATGTCTTTGTTGATTTCAAGCCATCAGTTGAAAGAAATTGAAGAAATTGCGGATAGGATTATCTATATAGAAAATGGTGAAATCAAAGAGATAGAAGAAAAAGATCAGAGTATTGTATATCAGATTATAGTTGACTCGGCGATTTCCAATGATAGATTTAATAAAATTACAGACAATATTTATACTTTTTCTATTAAAAACCAATGTGAGTTATCTGATTGTTTGGAAATGTTAAAACAGGATAAAATAAAGCTATTGGATATTACGAATATTAGCAATGATTTAGAGAATACATATTCAAAAATCTATGGGGAATAGATATGATGAATTTATTGATGTATGAATGGAAAAAGTTTATTTATAATAAGAAAAACAAAATTGTGTTTCTTATTATTCTAGTTTCTTTTATTGGTTATGTATCATTTCATTTTTATCAAAATCAAATATATATGGAAAAGAAGGTAGAATAGTTTTACACAATAAGACAAAATATACAATATGATATTGAAAATATGATAAACTATCAATCTTTGGTCGAGAAAACTGAAGAAAAACAATATTATGGAAAAAAATTAGAATATTTTAATAAGTTATATAATAGTTCGAATGACTTGTATCGGGATTATTCCAATTCTATAAATTCGTTAGATGACATAATTTTGTGGAATGAACTATTAATAGAAGGAAAAACAAAAAAATACGAAATTAATATGTACACAAACGATTCGTTAGAACAATTGAAAAAAAACAAAAAAGAGTTGAGATATTTGGAAAAAAATCATATTCCAATTAAGGAGAGTCCTTATGTTTGTTCATCATTGAATTTAATTGTGAACTTGGCAAAGCTTAATTTAGGCTTTGTTATTGGTATATTTTATTTTCTTTTAATTTTTGATGTATTCAGTGAATTTGATTGTGGTGCTTATAAAATTTCATATTCAACTAAGGATAATTTTTTTAGAATTATTCTGTCGGAAATGATTTTTTCCTTTTTTATATTAATACTTTTTGTTGCCTTTATTGTTTTGTTATTCTTTTTTAATTCTTTTGCTTTTGGATTAGGAAATATACAGTATCCATTTTCAATTGGAACGAACGTATATTCTGAAATAAAAATCGTTATTTATATTTTTCTAATAATAATATCTATGTGTATATTTCTTATC
>CAVGPK010000014.1:0-36122 GCA_963631155.1 bacterium
TTTTATCAGATTAAAAAAAGACTGTCGACACTCAATTTGTCAACAGTCTGAAATGTGGTATGACCACATTTTTTATTTACGAAGAAACTATACATCGAATCAAATCAAACACGATACAAAAAATAGTAAACACAAAATAGGCAGAAATAGACGGCACTTTAAAAAACGTTCTTGTTAACTCTTTATCCCACGACTCATTATGTACAAAATCCAAAATATCTTTTGCGTACTTTATTACACTATAAATTCCATACAAAATAAGTAAAACCACAATAATGATAAATCCATTAAAATAACCTACTAAAGATACCAAAAAATTATTTGCGGCATGCCCCAAAATCGTTACACTTAAGCTTTGTGTTTTCTCATACATATAACATAAAACCAAACTAATAAAGAAAGCCGGAATAGATTGACTCAGATTTAAATGTAAAAGTCCAAACAAAGCAGATGTCAAGACCATCGCAAACATCTTATTATATTTAGCCAACTGATTATAAATCATCCCCCTAAAAATCAATTCCTCAAAAATAGGTGCCACAATCGCAACACTTAAGAAAGTAAACACATTATACCAAGAATTCCAAGTGAAAGAATAATCTGTACTCGTATCCGGTAAACCCATTTTTGAAAACAAATAACCAATCACACCAATACCATAATTGACGAGTAACATCATCCCAATCGTATCTAGTGTTTCTACTGGTTTTAAATCAAATTTTATATCTTTCAATTTCTTTGAAAAAGTAGAATTCATATAAAAAACTAAAATCAAACCCGACAAAAAAGATACAAAGAAAAGAGACGCCGCATTCAAAACGGTATAGTCAACAATCATAACCATATAAATCGCCGTGATCATCAAGCCAAATACAAAAGACATGCATATCTGCATTGCGATATATAGCCATAAAGAGACGCCCACATTACCAAAATCTCTCTTCGCATTCTTATAGACATTAAATTTAGGAGGTGTAACCATAAAAATCCTCAACTTTCTTTTTTTCTACTATAACACAAAAGAGGCCTTAAGCCCCTTGCAAAATATGCAAATCCTTTAAAGCCTCTTCAATCGAATTTAAATCCTCAACACTCTTCGCACTAATCGTATGACTATGATATCCACTCGTTAAATCAGTTAACGGCTTCGACTTCTTCGAACGAATATCTTCCATAAATTGTTTCACTTGCTTACGCGAAGAAATATTCATATCCGCCTTTAAACGACCGTACACATCATGCTCGACAAATACATCCTCAATACATCCACCACAATCTACGATCGCATTCATCTCTGTTTCCATTAAATCCATCGTATGATAACATGCATACACTCTTTCAAATTTAGCCGCATGACAAACATACCCTCTATTCGTCGCAATAATATCAATATTTCTTGCCTTCAACAATGCGATATCCTGAACAATAACCTGTCTAGAAACATGAAAATGCTTTGCTAAAGCACTCCCAGACAAGGGCTTATCACTATTCAAAATCATAGTATAAATCGCATTTAAACGTTCATTCTTATCCATGAAACTATTCTACCACTAAGTTCTTCAAAGACAAATCCAAAATCTTAGCCGAATGTGTTAATGCCCCACAAGAAATAAAATCTACACCAAGAGAAACATATTTTTCTACATTCTCTCTTGTTACATTTCCCGAACATTCCGTTAGAGCTTTTCCATCAATCAATTCAATTGCACTTTTCATATCTTCCACACTCATATTATCCAACATAATAATATCAGCCCCCGCATCAAGTGCTTCTTGAACCATATCCAAATTCTCTGTCTCCACTTCAATTTTTAGCACAAAAGGCGCATATTCTCTAGCCATTTCAACAGCCTTTTTTATGGAACCAGCCGCTGCAATATGATTATCCTTCAACATGACACCATCCGATAAATTATAACGATGATTCATTCCACCACCAGCTTTTACTGCACATTTCTCAAAAATGCGCATATTTGGAGTCGTCTTTCGTGTATCCAATAAACGCGTCTTAGAGCCTTCCAACAAAGAAACGATTTCATGCGTATACGTCGCAATTCCACTCATTCTTTGTAGATAATTTAAAGCTGTTCTTTCACCCGTCAGCAAAACACGAACATACCCATGAACAATTCCTAATAATTGACCCTTTTCAACCCTATCTCCATCCTTACAATACAATTCAATCTCTGTTGCATCATCCAATAATGTAAATACTCTTTTAAAAACATCTAGACCTGCAATTATTCCATCTTCCTTACAAATCAATTGCACACTCCCACACACATCATCAGGAATAATCGCATTCGTAGACACATCCTCATTGGTAACATCTTCTTCTAATGCCATTAGAATCAATTGATCCACACGACTATTTTTCACGTGCCTCACGCTCCCTTTCTATCTCTTTTAACACTAAATTTTTATATATTTTTTCCATATTATTCAATTGAGATAATTTCACCTTATTCGCTAAATCATCAAAATTATCTGTATGAGCCGGACTACATTTCAATAAATCTACCATTGCTCTTTTGCCCCATACTAACGATTCTAATAAAGAATTACTTGCTAAACGATTTTTTCCATGCACCCCATTACAACTGGTTTCTCCGACCGCATACAAATGGGAAAGAGACGTTTTAGAATCCTTATCCACATGTATACCACCCATAAAATAATGTTGGGCAGGCACAACAGGAATCCACTCTTTTGTACAATCATAGCCTTCCTCTAAACATTTTTCATAAATATGTGGAAAATGAGAAAGAATAACATCCTTACCTAAAACTGTCATATCCATCCACACAAAAGGAGTATGATCTTTCTTCATTTGTTTACGAATATTTTCCGTCACAATATCTCGAGCAAGAACTTCACTTGTAAATCGATTTCCATTTTTATCATAAAGTAAAGCCCCTTCACCACGTACAGATTCACTAATCAAAAAAGCTCTTCCTTTTTTCTTTGTATATAAGGTTGTCGGATGAATTTGAACATAATCCACATTCTCTAATTCAATTCCATGTTGAATCGCAATCGCAATCGCGTCCCCTGTCAAATGAGGATAATTCGTAGAATGCTCATACAATCCACCAATACCACCACAGGCAAAAATAGTGAATCCTGCCTCGATGGCTAAAATATTCTCTTCCTTGTCTTTCGCAAGGATTCCAAAACAACAATCATCCTTTTCAAGGATATCGATCATCGTCACATATTCTAGAATCTGTATATTCTCTCTTTTTCGAGCCTGTTCTAACAAATGAGAAGTAATCTCTTCACCCGTGATATCTTCATGAAATAAAATACGAGGTTTTGAATGTGCACCCTCACGCGTATAATCTAATTTTCCATCCTTTGTCGCAAAATCCACTCCATAACCTATCAATTCATTAATTGTATCTCGACTCGATTGAATCATAATTTCAACAGATTCTTTACGATTTTCATAATGACCTGCCTTCATGGTATCTTCCATAAAAGAATCAAAGTCATTTGAATCTCGAAGAACACAAATACCACCTTGTGCCAAATAAGAATCACTATTTTGTGCATCCGATTTTGTGATCATCAAAACATTTAAATTTGCAGGCGCATGTAAAGCTGCAAACAAGCCACTTGCTCCCGTTCCAACAATTACGACATCTGCCTTTAATTTTTTCATATTATTTCGCCAACTCCAACATTCGATCTAATGGCTTTTGCGCTAATGTACTTACTTCTTCATCCACAAAAATTTCATTGGTCTGTTTAGATAAACATTCATACACTTTCTCTAAAGTCACCTTTTTCATATTCATACAAATCAATTTATCTGATAATGGATAAAATTTCTTATGTGGAGATCTTAACTGCATCTCGTGAAGCACGCCAAGTTCTGTCCCAATCACAAACTCTTCATTTTCATGCTCTACCGTATATTGAATTAATTGTGATGTACTTCCTGCATAATCTACAGCTTGAACCACTTCATTAATACACTCCGGATGAACAATAATTGGAACATTTGGATGCTCTTCTCTAGCCTTTTGAACATCTTTTAATGTGACACGCTTATGCGTAATACAATATCCATCATTTAAAATAATATTTTTTTCAGGAACCTGTTTCTTTACATAGGCCCCTAAATTTCCATCTGGAATAAAGAAAATATTTTTATTCGGAAGCTCACGAACAATCTTAACTGCATTCGAACTTGTCACACATACATCTGCCATCATCTTTAAATCTACTGTTGAATTGATGTAACATACAACAGCTAAGTCCTCATATTCTTTTTTCATACGCTCAATTACAGTCTGACTTGCCATATGTGCCATAGGACAATCCGCATTTAAATCAGGCATCAATACCTTCTTATTAGGATTTAACATTTTGGCACTTTCACCCATAAATTTTACACCCGCAAACACAATGATATCCGCATCCGTATCTCTCGCCTTTTTTGCCAAAGCATAAGAATCTCCTACAAAATCAGCCACATCCTGAACAGCTCCATCTACATAATAATGCGCTAAAATAATCGCATTCTTTTCTTTTTTTAATCTCAATACATCCTCATGAATAGACATTTTAACTCCTCCATACACATCGCATTGTATTATACACCCTGTATTTACATGTGACAAGACAGTTAATAAATCCAAGAAAAAAGACATCCAAAATATAGATGTCACAATATTTCATTGATACTCTTTAACAAATCCGAAATATCCTCATTATTTGGATGACTCAAGGATGCTTCA
Organism: bacterium; assembly: GCA_963631155.1. Taxonomy (GTDB): domain Bacteria; phylum Bacillota_I; class Bacilli_A; order Erysipelotrichales; family Erysipelotrichaceae; genus Holdemanella. Next base: position 4,746 of record CAVGPK010000014.1, read on the forward strand.
AAATCGTGCAATTTTTCTGGATCATTTTTAAATCTTTCTCGATCCGCCAAATTCATCTTTCCTTGGCACATATAAAAGCCTAAAATTTCATTTGAAGAGTCAATATATGTTTTTATATTTTCTAAAACTATTTTCCCATATTCTTCATCTCGACGATGTCCCGATGTACCAAATAAGAATAGCTTTTGATTTTTAAGTGTACTTAAAAATTTTCTTGTTTCCATATCTGCATCTCCACACAAGACCCAAAAGCCAACACACAATACATCAACGCAAGCAAGTGCATCCACTTCGCTCACCTTTTTTGTATATGCACAATCTAGTAGACTAAGACTATTTGCCAATAATTCCGTATTTCCTGTTTTTGAACTATATACTACACCAATCATACATTCACCATCCTATAAATATCGATTACGCCATGCATAATATTCTTCATCTTTTTCCATATCAATACCAGCCTCATCTTCATAAATGATAAAGGTATTTTCATAGAACAAAGAGATAAAATCCTTTTTTGAAATTCGAGAATGCCATTTTTCATGCCACAGATAAATTTTCTCACTTTTCAATCCAATCAACATATGATTTTCTACACAAATCAAAATGTGTGCATTCTCTAATTTTTCTAATGCCTCATTTATTTCCATGCATCTATTTTAACATAAGAAAAAATAGACAGCAAAAAACTGTCTATTCATAATGCTCTTTTAATTCTTGGAAATAGGCTTGTGGATGATTACATACAGGACAAGTTTCTGGAGCTGTTTCGCCATAGTGAATATGTCCACAATTTAGACAAATCCAAACAGTCGTAGATTCTTTTTTAAACATTTCTTCTTGTTCAACATCCTTCAACATTACCTTATAACGAGCTTCATGATGCTTTTCAATTGCACCTACACCCTCAAATAATTTTGCGATATCATCAAAACCTTCTTCATAAGCTTCTTTAGCCATTTGCGCATACATATCTGTCCACTCATAATTTTCACCAGACGCTGCATCCTTTAAGTTTTGCGTTGTCGTTGGAACTTTACCACCATGTAAAGCTTTAAACCATAATTTCGCATGCTCTTTCTCGTTTGCGCTTGTTTCTAAGAAAATATTTTGAATTTTTACATAGCCATCCTTTTTTGCTTGAGAAGCATAATATTGGTATTTCACACAAGCTTGACTTTCTCCCGCAAACGCACTCAATAAGTTTTGTTCTGTTTTTGATCCTTTTAATTCCATAAAAAGCGACCTCCTCTTATCTTTATTCTATCAAAAAGGAAGTAGGGTTGAACCTAAAATAGTTACCTAAATCTAACTATTAATTATTTGCGAATTATTTCACAAAAGCGTATGATGAATATAGTTATATAGGAGGCAGATTATGTTATTTCAAATTTATGGATCAACATCTGGATGGCAACTCTTAGGTTGGCTTATGGTCTTTGTTGGTCTAATTCTTGCCAATGAGATTGCCCGTACAAAATGGGGTGGCATTGGTATTTTTGGAGTCTTACTTTTAGGCTTAAGTATTTACTTCATCTCCATTTATGTAGGTGTAGCCAAAGGCTCTGATTGGGCTTTACATAATGATACATATATTCATATGAATTCGTGGTTCCATTATGCGAAGCTTTATGCAGCTTCAGCAGGTTGTATCGGTTTTATGATTATCAAGTACAAATGGGGAAAACTTGGTAAAGCTCAATGGTTTAAAGCCTTCCCATTTGTGATTGTTGCGATTAATATTTTGATTGCGGTCGCATCTGATTTCGAAAGCGCTATTCGTGCAGGTAGTTTATCTGGCGGATGGTGGTATTCATCTGAAGGTGTTTGGCTTTATGGCGGATGGTGGAACGTATTAAATGGTATTGCCGGTTTAATCAATATTTTCTGTATGACAGGATGGTGGCACATTTATACTTCCAAAAACAAAAAAGATATGTTGTGGCCAGATATGACTTGGGTTTATATTCTTGCCTATGATGTTTGGAACTTCCAATACACATATTTAAATCTTCCAACACATGCTTGGTATTGTGGTCTCGCCCTATTGCTTGCGCCAACATTTGCCAACTTTATGTGGAACAAGGGTGGATGGATTCAAAATCGTGCAAATACATTGGCTATTTGGTGTATGTTTGCCCAAGTCTTCCCAATGTTCCAAGATGGATCTGTATTTAGTGTTGTTCCAGTTCTATATGAAAAAGGAACCATTGCCGCAGCTACCGCTGCCGGAAGCATTCCAGCTTTAGGAACCGCAAGTGTGCAAGGCTTTATTTCTGTATTATCTTTGGCAATCAACGTTGTTGCGTTTGGTTTCATTCTTAAAAAATCTATTCTTACTAAAAAGAATCCATATAAAAATGAAGTCTTTACAAATCAAAAAGACTATCAAGAAGCAATGGCTAGAGCTGAATAATCGAAAAGAAGCGAGTTTCAAGCTCGCTTTTTCGTATTATGATGAAATACTAAAAGATTTTATTACACTACACAGACAAAGAGCCGTGTAGCCCTTAAATAAAGGCTATACGGCTCTTTTACTGTAAAACTTGAGATTTTACAAATAAACGACATTTATACCGACATTATTTATCAAATAAAAAAGAGTCAATTTATGACTCTAATCCATATTCGACCATGTAGGTGTTTCATCACCACGACGAATCAAAATAGCTTTTTGGAATTCTGTTTGATTTAGAAATTCTAAAATTCTCAATTCCTCTTCTTCTGTACATCCAACTAATAATTTTACAACACAATCCTTTTTTAAAATGTCTGCTGTCACCGCAATCGCATTCACACTATTGGTCTGAACCGTTCCCTTAAAAACATCAATTGGGGTTTGATCGGAACCAAGTGTGTCCGATAAAAAGCCGTAATCAACAGGATAAATTAAGTTTGTAAATTTATAGTGAGCACTCCCTTTCGGACGATCAATCGTACACGTGCTCGACAACAACAATGTGTCTAACTTCTGCCAGAAATAAGCATTATTTTCTAATTGTTGCATAAGTACCTCCTGCTTACTGTATGTATAATTATATACATTTTGCAATAAACTTTCAACTTATTACATTTCTGAAAGAAAACACTCCTAGTATTCTTGAAAAAAAGTTTTAATCATCGCCCTATTTTTTGTACAACGCAAAGCCAACATCAATAAAATTCTTGCCTTTTGACTTGAAAACTTATAAGCCGGTATACAAACCTTATTAGGATCAAAGATAGGTGAATCAAATACAGCTCCCTCTAACACTCGACTTGCGCGTACAATCACACAATCTCCTTGATATGCCTCTAATACTTTTTGAATCTTAGACGGATAATTACCCGAACCCGTTCCTGCCAAAACCAAGCCATCATATCGGTCTAACATAAACTTTAATAATTCCACATCCAAGTCACTATGAACATATAAAATTTCAACTCGAGGTAAAGTATCAAAATCCATCTTCGAAAACAAAGTTTGGAAAGTATGCTTCTTAAAAGGAGAATTCAATAAGTATACATGATCATCTCGCATATAGCCTAATGCTCCAAATTCACCCATTTTAAAAGCATCCGTCTTATAACTATTGGTCTTCAATAAATCTCGGCCTGAATAAATCGTATCCGAAAATACAGCTAATACACCTGCTTGCCAAGCTTCCATATGACAAGCTAGGGCAACTGCCTGATATAAATTCATGGGACCATCTGCACTTGTCGCGGTCGCTGGGCGCATAGCACCTGTAATCACAACAGGCTTATGGCAATTCAATGTTAAATTTAAAAAGAAAGACGTTTCCTCTAATGTATCCGTACCATGTGTAATCACAATTCCATCTACATTTGGATCTTTTTCCAATTCATGACATATTTTTCTAAGCTCAACCCATTTTTCTAAATCCATATCATTTGAATCTACGTTACAAAGTTGAACAGTCTGAAGATGAGCCAATTCACGAATTTGAGGAATGGACTTTACAATCTCTTCTACATCAAATGTTCCTGCTTGATAATTTGAGCTTTTTCCTACATTCCCACTGCCGGCAATCGTTCCGCCTGTCGCAACAATGGTTATATTTTTCTTATTCATACGTTTCTAAAAACTCCCAAAACTCTTGTGTATCTGCCGTATCAAAATCGATCGTCGAATCCACATCCCACAAACTTATTTCATTTGTCGATTCATCATAGCCAATTCCTGCGTGTGTGGCCTTTCCTTTTTCAATCACATATAAAGTTGGTGTATACAAAAAGTAAGGTGCCATATCTAACAATATTTTTCCATCTTCCGTTGTAGACTGAAGTTGTTTCGAGTCAGAACTAATTTTTGATAATTCATAATCAGTCGTATCCAATTTATATAACACCAAGTTTGGATGTTCTTGTTTCGTCTTTTTAATATAAGATTGTAACGCCTCACAATAAGGACAATTATCCCTAACAACAATCATGACAAAAGATTGTTTTTTATCCAACTTCTTTTGAAGTTGAGTTGCGGTAATCTCTTTTTCTTTATATGGCTGTTGTTGTTGACATCCAACTAAACCAATTACTAAAAATAATGTACACAGTATGGTTATTAATTTTTTCATTTAAATACCTCGAATTCCATCCATAAATTTAGTTAAGTTAAAGGCCAAAGCCTCTAACTTTACATTGCCCGTCTGTAAAGCAGTTTGAAAAGTCATAGCACGATCGGCACTTGAAAAAATACCAACCATACCTTCATTATAAAGTTCTTCATAGCCAACACCTAAAGCCCCTGATAAACAAACGCAAGGTATGCCATGTTCCTTTGCCAAACGAGAAATTCCCATTGGAAGTTTTCCAAACATCGTTTGGGCATCGGTTTGTCCTTCTCCTGTAATCATTAAATCTGCATCTTGTAGGTGATTTTTTAAATCTGAATATTCTAAAACCAAATCAATGCCAGATTTCATTTCCGCATGAAAAATACCGAGCAATACACTACCAATTCCTCCGGCTGCTCCCGATCCATCAAAGGCATCTACATCGACATGGAAAGTTTGAAGAAGTTTATCACGATAATGCTTCATAGATTGTTCAATCTCTTCCATCTGATTTAGATATATTCCTTTTTGTTTCCCAAAAATATACGTTGCCCCTTGTTTTCCTAGTAAGTGATTTTTCACATCGCACGCAACAATAATTTCAACGTTTTTTGGAATATTCGCATTTCTTTTGTCTATAAATGCGATTTTATTTAGAGAATACACATTAGGATTTAACAGTTCTCTTTTCGCATCATAAAAACGAACTCCAAATTCAGATAAAATTCCAATACCGCCATCATTTGTTGCACTTCCACCAAGGCCAATAATTAACTTTTTACATCCTTTGCCAATCGCATCCTTCATTAAAATGCCGACGCCACGGCTTGTTGCTACCATCGGATTTCTTTTTTCTCTAGGCGTCATATTGAGACCAATGCAGCTAGCCACGTCCATGATAGCTAATGAATGATCTTTACTTATACAATAGTGCGTTTGCATTCTTTTACCATACGCATCCACCGTATGTGCATATATTCTTTCTCCATTAACCAAGTCACAAAACACATCACTCGTTCCTTCTCCACCATCTGCAACAGGGAATGTGTGAACTTCATGATTTGAATTTGCACGAAGAATTCCATTTTTTATATTTTCACAAACTTCCTTTGAAGACATGCAGCCTTTAAAGGAGTCACAAGCCACTAATATTTTCATGGATATATAATAGCACAATTACTTTAAAAACTTGAAAACAAAATGAGCATATGGGATAATAGCGTAGTGAAAATACTATACGTGATTTTATTCACAAAGGAGTTATTCTGATGGAAACAAAACACATCGTTATTGGAGTGTGTGGTGGTGTCGCCGCCTATAAAGCCTGTGATCTTGTCAGCAAGCTTTCAAAAAAGAATTATGAAATAAAAGTTGTACTCACTCAGAACGCGCAAGAATTTGTTCGTCCTATTGTTTTTGAGTCATTAAGTAAAAATAAATGTGAAGTATCTTTATTTGACGAAACAAATGAAGATCCAATTGCCCATATTACCTTGGCAAAGTGGGCTGATATTATGGTATTAGTTCCTGCAACGGCAAATGTAATCGCAAAAGTCGTACATGGTATTGCGGATGATATTGTCACAACAACTTTTTTGGCATGCTTTAGAAAAAAATTAATTTGTCCTGCCATGAATGTTCATATGTACGAAAATGAAGTGACACAAAGAAATATTCAACTAGCCAAAGAGTTAGGCTACCACTTTGTTGAACCGGTCGTTGGTCATTTGGCATGTAATGATACAGGTAAAGGAAAATTAGCAGATGTTGAAGATATTGTGAGGGCAATCGATGCTGAATTTGAGCAGCCTTTGAAAGGAAAGAACGTCCTTATTTCTGCAGGGCCTACACAAGAAGCGTTGGATCCTGTTCGCTTTTTAAGCAATCATTCAAGTGGTAAACAAGGATATGCGATTGCGAAAGCTGCAAAAGAAATGGGAGCCAATGTCACTTTGGTCTCAGGCCCTGTAGCACTTAATGATATTGAAGATGTGAATATGATTCATGTCAAAAGTGCACAAGATATGTTTGATGCCATCAAAACCATTGTAGATCAACAAGATTATATTATTATGGCTGCAGCAGTAGCAGATTATCGCCCTGAAATGGTAGCAGACCAAAAAATAAAGAAATCAGATGAAGAAATCACATTCCGTTTTGTCAAGAATCCAGATATTTTAGCGTATATAGGCCAGCATAAAAAGCCAAGCCAAATTGTTTGCGGTTTTGCGATGGAGACACAAAATTTGGAACAAAACGCAAAGCGAAAATTAGAAGATAAAAATTGTGATATGTTGATTGCGAATAACTTATTCACAAAAGGAGCTGGCTTTCAGACAGATACAAATATTGTAACCTTGTTTACGAAAGATAAAGCAGAAAATTTACCTATGTTGTCAAAAGAAGAATTAGGATATCTCATTCTAAAGACAATGAAACAAATCGAAATGGAGAAGGAAGCATGCTAGTAGCCATAGATATTGGAAACACAAACATTACTATTGGTATTTTTGATAAGGACGAATTGATTGGAAACTATCGGTTAACGACAAAAGTAAGAAGAACCAGTGATGAATATGGTTTCATGTTAAAGATGTTTTTAGATCGTGCTAACATTCATGAAAAACAAATAGAAGCCGTTATTGTTTCAAGTGTGGTCCCAAAAGTTATGCACTCTTTCTGTAATGGAATCATAAAATTTGTAGGTTTAGAACCAATCATAGTAGGTCCTGGAATCAAAAGTGGAATTAGCGTCCAACTTGAAAACCCTCGAAATGTGGGTGCCGATCGTATTGCCGATTGTGCAGGGGCTTTCTATGAATATGGCGGTCCTATTTTAGTAGCTGACTTTGGTACGGCAACTACTTATGATTATGTAGATGAAAATGGTTGCTTTAAAGCAGGGGCTATTGGTGTTGGTATCGAAACTGGAGCCAATGCTCTATGGGGACAGACAGCGCAGCTTCCAGAAATTGAAATTAAACGTCCAAAAACGATTTTAGCGCGCAATACACAAACGGAAATGCAAGCCGGTGTCTTCTATCAATTTTTGGGTGGTGTAGAATATACAATCCATCAATTTAAAAAAGAAGTTGGTAAAGATATGAAGGTCATCGCAACGGGCGGACTAGGAAGAATTGTATGTAATTATACAAAAGAGATTGATGTTTATGATCCAAATTTGATTTTCAAAGGATTAAAAGTCATTTACGAAAAAAACAAAGATAAATAATACAAAAAAGAAAGCTCATATTCGAGCTTTCTTTTTCATCGCAAATCGATCTGAAATATACAAATATCCTGGTAGTACAAAGAGTACCGAAATCATGGAACATAGTGTACCTTTGCCCAAAAAGAAGCCAAGTTGTGACAACAATTGATGGCATGAAATAATACCTAATAGAAATCCAATTACAGTCATGGTCGTTCCAGAAGTCAGAATAGATGGAGTAACGGCTTGAATCGTTTGAAGAATGCTTTCCTTTTTGTCATATTTTTCTCGATTTTCCTTATATCTTTCCGTTAATAATATCGCATAATCAACCGTTGCGCCCAATTGAACAGAACTAATAATCAAATAGGCTATATAGAAAACCGATTCACCAGTGACAAAAGGAATCGACATATTGATCCATACAGAAGTTTCAATTGTAAGCACCAAAAGAATAGGTAATATAATTGATTTTAATGTAATCATTAAAACAATAAATACAGCAACAATCGCAATAAAATTCACTCGAACCATATCTTGCGTAATTGTATCCATCAAATCATAGGTACTTACACCTTCTCCAGCTAAATAATATGCATTTTGAAAATATGTATTGGCCGTCTTACGAATGTATTTCACCAAATTAAATGTTGTATCTCCCTCATAATCCACCTTACAATTTAAAATAATACGTGTATAATGGTCTGAATAAAAATTATCAGTTACAGAACTAGGAAGCATAGAAGTTGGAACACCTGGACCCAATATACTTTCGATAGCTAATACAGAAGAAATATTCTCATTTTCTTCTAATTTTTCAATCAATTGTCTTTCTTTTTTCTCTTCATTCTTTGGAATCATTAATACATAGTTATCGCTCTTTCCAAAGACTGCTTCAATCTTTTTTGTATCCTTTCCATAACGAGTATCACTTCCAAAAATATGACTAGAACCATAATAATAGCTGTTTTGTGTACTTAAGCAATAAGCTGGAACCACCAAACAGGAAAAGAGAATACAACATGGAAGCATGCATTTTTTTACACACTTAGAAAATTTATTAAATGAAGGCAGAAAAGATTTATGTTCTGTTTTTTCCATCCATGGATAAGTAGCCAATATAAGTCCTGGCATAAAAAGAAAGACGGTCAACAAAGAAATCGCAATTCCTTTCGCAAGAGATAATCCTAAATCTGGTCCGATTTGAAATTGCATCAGCACAAGAGCTAAAAAGCCAATAACGGTTGTTAAACCACTCGACAAAATAGATCCCGTAGACGATACTAAGGCCGCTTCCATTGCTTCTACAGCTTCCATTTTTTTCTTATACTCTTCAAACCGATGGATTAGAAATATAGAATAATCTAAAGACACAGCTATCTGAAGAATATTTCCTGCTGCATTTGTAACAAAGGAGATTTCTTTAAACATCAAATTTGTTCCCGCATTAATAAGAATGGCAACTCCTAATCCGATTAATACGATAATCGGTTCAAAATAGGATGTTGTCGTTAATAATAAGACAAAGAATAAAAAGATAACGGCAATTATAGAAATTTTTTTAACTTCATTTACAGTCGAATTTGTAGCTAAAGCCGTACTCACGGCAGAGCCTGTCATCGCATTTTCATTTCCAATCACTTTGTATATCTTTGGAATCGTTGTCGTTCTCTTATTTTCTTGAACAGTTACTCTAAATAGAGCATACCCATCTTTATAGTAAGAATCCAACAATGAGCTAGGTACCATAGATAAAGGTGTTGAATCTGGCAAATACGTATCAATCCAACTAACTGACTGCACCCCGTATACCTTTTCAATTTTTTCTTTCATTTCAATGGCTTCTTTTTTATCCTTTACCTTCACCATAACTCGAGCATTTGGAATAGCTTGATCAAACTCTTTATTCATAGTATTTAAGGCAATCGTTGAAGCTGTACCCTCTGGCAAATAATCATTCATGTCATAATTGACTTTCACTAAACCTTTTAAAACACCACATACTAAGGCAAGTGTCAAAAAGACAAAAACAAATATTTTTCTTCTTTTACACACAAAATGATAAAACAATTTCATACTTCCTCCATATTTTACATTTATCTTTTAATAGACATTTGTCATTTTAGCAGTAAAATAATATTGTACAACGTACACAGGAAGGAGTTTGTTTTTTAATTGACAATAAAAATATTTTGTCAATTAAAAAAGAGGACCATATGTCAAAAACGCAGGATTTAAGATTTATTCGCACCAACCAAATGTTATGTGAAGCATTTAAAAATTTATTAGAAAACAAAAAATTTGAAGATATTACCATCCAAGAACTGTGTGATCAAGCCTACATTCGTAGAGCTACTTTTTATACGCACTTTATAGATAAATATGATTTCTTTTCCTACTTTATTAAGCAGCAAAGAGATATCTTTTCTTCCTCATGGAGTGGAGATATCAAAAAGAATAAAAATGAATATTTTCTTTTCATGCATGAAAAATTAATTGATTACATTGCCGATCATAAAGCGATGATTGATCATGTCATTAGCAGCAACGCCTTTCCAATTTTACTCTCTCTTTTATCTGATTTAATGTATGAAGATGTTATACAAGAACTTAAAGAGGATACTTCTTTACCTAAAGGAACAAATCCTGAAATTGTAGCAGCCTTTTATTCAGGAGGTTTTATACGAATTCTTCAAAAATGGATTTTAAGTAAGGATAAAAAGCCAAAAGAGCAATTAAAAAAGGAAGTCGAAAACTTCCTCTATTGTATTCATCTATAAATCTTCAATGTCATGTACAATTTGAATTGATGCTCCATTTTCCATTTCCACAAAGCCGTGCTTTGTATAAAAAGGAACATTGTCTTTATCTTCTGGCATGCCTTCAATGTAAAAATAGTCCTTATATTTTTCTTTAATTTTATCAAGCATCTTTCCTGCAATTCCATATCCCTGATAATCTGGATGTACTAATACATAATGAATTTGAGCAAGGACGCAAGAATCATCCAAAACACGAATCAATCCGATCAGCCTTTCATCATCCCAAGCACTTAAAACACAAGAGGAGTGCATCAAGGCTTGATACAAACGATTGGGATATTTTCCTGAAACCCAGTTCACGGATAAAAATAAATCTTGTACTTGTTTTTTTGTAAACTTTTTTTCTTCCGTATAAACAATCATAATTTACCTTCCATAATCGCATCTTTGACATTGTGTCATTTCATTTTCAGAATCTTCCTTATAAAAGATATGAGACCATGAACAAATATTTTGTAAAATCGGAACTACCGATTTTCCCTTTTCTGTTAAAGAATATTCAACTCTCGGTGGAATCTCATCATATGATTTACGACGAATCATTTGATCTGCCATCAAATCTTTTAGTGTAGAAGCCAAAACGGCATCTGTAATATTAACCATTTCTTTTCGAATTTCATGATATCTTAATTTTTCGTTGGATGACAATAGACATATCACTCTTGATTTCCATTTACCACCAAACACACGTAACCCATACTCTAAAGGACAACGAATATCCTCTTCAAGCTTCTTTTCATACTTTGCCATGCATAGATTATACAAAAATCAATTTCTAATTAAAAGTCACTATGAAATTTAATAGTAGGCTAAATTTCTTTCTTATTGTCTGCACCTGGTGTTGTTACAATAACTTTGGTTGGCGTAATAACTAAAGCTCCTTTTGCGGTTGCAGCCCCATTAAACATCTTTTCAACCATAACCTTAAATTTATTCAAAAGTTCACCTTCTGTTACGTATTGAGCAACACCTTTGATTTGGTAACCTTCTAAGCTTTGTGCATCATATACAGAAACCGCTATTTTCCCTTCATTTTCTTCAATGTTTTTTAACGTTGTCTCTAAGAAAACATCTCCAACCACTAATTTTCCATCTTCAGTTACATCCTTAAATGCGACAGGAACTACATTAGGTTCATTGTTGGCACAAGTAGCCAAGTCCCACATTCCATTTTTTAATACCTTAACAACATTTTCATTCAACATACTGTTATCCTCCTTATTTTTGACATTCTTATCATATTGAATTTACTTCGAATTCGGAAGATATTAATAAATTGTTAAGTTACTCATAAATTTATGAGTATACAAAAGCAATAAAGATAATAAAAATCGAGCCTGTACAATATACAAACTCGTTTTTTTAGTATATTTTAGACATTTGCCTTTCATTACTCATCTATGGTTGCATCCTCAATCGAGTAAATACGGCAACCATTTCGTCCGTGTTCTTTCACATAGTACAATGCTTTATCGGCATCCTTAAATAAGCTTTCTTTCGGATTTTCTCTATCCATGAATGCCGCTCCCACACTAAGCGATACCGGTGGAACATTTTCTTCATGCGTAGCAAGCTGATTATTAATCTCGCTTATTTTATCCTCAATAGTATATCCAAGATCACTTGTAACATCCATCATGATAACAGCAAATTCATCTCCACCAATTCGGCAGACATGATCAATCGAACGAAATCCCTCTTTCAAAAGCTTTGAGACTCGTTTCAAAATACTATCTCCCATCGCATGTCCATAAGTGTCATTGACGCTCTTAAAATTATCCACATCTACAAGTATCAAAGCAAAATCCCTCTGATCCTTTTCTAATAATCCTAAAATCTGATCAAAGGCCCCACGATTAAGTACTCCCGTCATTGGGTCATGCTCTACTTGATGCTTCATAAGCTTCTCACGTTCTTCATTCTCCAAAAAAACTTCGTTGTAGGTTTTTGCCAAAAGTTGTAACTCATAAGCTCCGCAAACTGGAAAAATTTTGTTTTGTTTAATACTCTCATTATACTTTACAAGTGGTGTCACAATCCAATGTCTCAAAATATAGTAAATCGCAAAAAGAAAAAGTGCAAAACAACCAATACAACAAAGTATCTTCTTAAAAGCATCCAAAAAAATAATTGCAGATCGATTTTGTTTATTTCCAGTTTGATTGGAAAGCGTCTGTAAAGCCTCATTTGTGCCCTCTATGATTTCTTCTTTAGCAAGTTCATAATCTGAATTACTCATAAGATTCTGTGCTCGTGCAAGCTTTTCTACTACTGAAAGTCCCTTCTCGTCTTCAGAAATTTTAACACTTTGAAGCTCTTGCGGCCAATTATCTTGATTAATTCCATTCGCCTCTTCTACTAGACGCATCACGTAGTATTCTGTCTCCATCAATTTTTTTGAGTTCTGCAAAGATTTTTCCAATAACTTTACTGCATCTTCATTCCCCTCATAGGAAGCAATTTCTTCCAAAGCTTTCTCCCGGTTCTGATCTACATTTGCTTCTTTAAAATAGTTATCAATGTATGTTATATCTCCTGTTGCTGCGGCAAGTCGTGCCTGTTCTGTCAGAGTATCAGAACCTTTAATAAATTGGAGAATTGCAGATTCACATGACACATATTCTTGAAACGAATTTTTCAAAACTGTATATTTTTGCAAGCCGTAAATCGAAATTCCAACACATATAACGGTCAGAACAATTGTCATAATCAAACTTAATTTACTGACCGTACGTATTTTTACTTTACCAGCCATACTATTTACACCTTCTCTATTTCAAATATCTCATCTAATACCTTTGCGATCTGTTCGATGCTGATTGGCTTAATGATATGTCCATTCATACCAGACTCAATTGCCTTCTTTCTATCCTCTTCGAAAGCATTCGCCGTCACAGCCACAATCGGAATATTGGACTTCTTATTATCCGCCAAAGCTCTAATTTCTCTAGTAGCGGTATAGCCATCCATTCTCGGCATCTGAACATCCATAAGAATTAGGTCATATTTTTCTGCCGGTTCTTCTTTTATTGTCATAACCGCAATATCACCATCTTCCACACTATCAATGATCATACCCGTTTCTTCTAGAATAGTCGTAGCAATTTCCCGATTCAGTTCATTATCTTCAACCAAAAGTACTCGCTTACCTCTGTAATTGTAACTCCTTCTTTTTTCTTCAATCTTATCTGGCTCATTGGTGATACAAAGATTTAATACAACCGTAAATAGGGTACCTTTTCCTTCTTCACTCTCTACACGTATATCACCGCCCATCATATCCACGATGTTTTTTGTGATAGCCATACCAAGTCCCGTTCCTTGAATACCACTGACAGTAGAACTATATTCTCTGGAAAACATATCAAATATATGTCCAACAAACTCCTTTGACATCCCTATACCGTTATCCTTGATAGAAAACTCGTATGTCGTATAAGGCTTCAGATTACAAGGCTTTTCACTTACACGAATAACAATATTTCCTCCTGGCCTTGTAAAATTGATCGCATTCCCAACAATATTCAGTAAGACTTGATTCAGGCGCAGTTTATCCGTCAATACATCTTCGTGCACAAGATCTTGCATATCAATATGAAGATTTATTTTCTTCGAATCAGCAAGGCTTTGAATCATCGTTCTAAGAGTATGCAACAAGTCTGGAATATGCACAGCTTCCTCATCAAGCTTTACGGCACCACTCTCAATACGACTCATATCTAGAATATTATTGATTAGACTTAACAGATGATTGCTTGATGTACTTATCTTATTAAGGTAATCTTCTACTTTAGAAAAATCTTCCAAATGCGTTTGAGCTAGAGTTGTGAAACCAATGATAGCATTCATTGGTGTGCGGATATCATGAGACATATTATTAAGGAATATTGTTTTTGCCTTGTTGGCCTGCTGTGCTGCAGCTAGGGCCTCCGTTAAGGCTTCACGCTGCTTAAAATCCCTAGTCTTCTCTTCTGTAATATCACGCGCAACATATAACGTTTCTATCGCCATCCCATTTTCATTTCTACGTTTTACAATAAATCGTGCCTGCATCCACTGTCCTGTAGGTGCTTTGTAATCTGTTGTTATAGTATTTACATTTTCAAGTCTACTAGCAAGCGTATTTAAATCTAGAAACTCACGCAACGGTTCTTTGAATTCAGGTTCCATAAAGGATTCTATAATTGTATCTTTTACGTCATCAAAAATACCTTTGGTTGCAGCAACCGTTTTCATGAGTGGTACACTCGTTAGTATTTCATATTCATGAGTAAGAATATCCGCCCGGAAAATTGTAGAGTAAATAGTAGACAGAGAATCAATCACCTCTGCATGCTCTTTTTCTTCCTTAAGCCGTGCTTGCTCGAGTGCTCTTTCTCTCTTTTGGTTTTCTTTCTGCTCTTCTACGATTTTATCGATAAGCCGAAAGCCTACTACAACATTTTCAGTATCATCAATTCTTCTGAAATCGTATTGATAATAATGCTGTACACCGTCTTCTATATTGCGATATGTACCCACATATTTATCTTGTTTGGAGAAGATCTGCCTGATATTTTTTACATTAAGCGTTTCTTTTATTCGCTTCTTATCATCAGGATGAACCGTTTCACGCACCCATCGATCGACAACGGCATCAAATTGGAATGTCCGTGTATCAATATCTCTAATTGCTCTTACTTTATAGTTATCTGCAAGTCGTATCGCTCGTGCAGTTCCTTCTTTCAAGTTTGCAACAAATACATTTCTAAAACTTTTGGATAAAGAATTTATAATCGCAAGTTGTTCATCGACTTCTTTTTGATGGGCAATCTCCTTTTCTCTTTTGGCTTTCTCAATTTTCTGATGCTCTTCAATAATATCATCAATATTCTGAAATCCTGCGATTGCTTTTGTACCATCCTTGTCCACTTTACCAATACTGTATTGAAAATAATGGATCTTCCCATTCACAAAACTACGGTAATTTCCAACAAGCTCTTCCTGTGTTTCGAAAACTTTTTTTATATTTTCTATCGTGATTACACGACTAACTTTATCTCTATCTTCTGAGTATACAATGGTATTAATCCAATTTCCAACTACAGTTTCGAACGAGAACTCTTGATGAACCTTCTTACCAAGAACATCGACATAAGCGGCTTCCAACTTAAGAATTTTTGCTGTTTTTCTCTTTAAATCCACCCAATAGACATTTTTAAAGTGACGAGCAAGAGTATCAAAAACCATCACCTGTTCTTTGAGGGATTCATCCTGATTCTTACGTTTGGCAACAAAATCCGTTATATCTGTAAGTGTACCTTGGTAAAACTGTTTTTTTCCAACCGTAACTAAAGATATGGAATTGGATACCCAGATATAGCCATTTTTACTTCTCATACGACATATGATATCTACAGCATTCTCATTCGAACTTTGCTTTAACCACTCTACCATGGTTTGTATATCCTTAGAATGCAACATGTTCGTAAATTTGTTATCAAACTTCGCATGAATCTCTTCTCTTGTCCAATCAAATATCTCACAGAAATGGTCGCTAATATAAAGAAAAGGATATCCTTTTTCTGCTGCACATCTATAATACGCTCCTGGTATGTTTTCAATATTGAATTTGGAAAATTGATCTGCACCTTCAAATTCTGCATAACAATTTAAAAATGCCGTCATATCCTCACAAATACCAATAACCGCAAGTCGACCATCCTTCGTTTGGATCACTTTTCCTTGATTCACGATCCATATGAAAGTTCCATCTTTTTTTAACATACGATATGTAATCTTGTAAGTCATGCCTTCGTAATAATTACCATGATTCAGTTCTTTCATCACTCGATCCATATCCTCTGGATGAATGCCATTTGAAAGCTTTCCATGAATGCCATGAATCAAGTCATCAACATTCGTATACCCTAGCATATGTGCCATTTTATTATTTGCATAACATATGGAAAAATCATCACAATAGCTACCTATTAGTGTCAAATCATCTCTATCAGATAGTTCAAGTATTAGAGATTTAATTCTCTCGTTTGATACATTTGTTGACATACATTCACCTCTATAAAACTCGAATTCTCTTTGTAAAATACGCACAAAAAGACAGATTAATGTTATCACTTTTCACGTCTGCATAAAAGCCAGCCTATATCTTTATTTTATTTTCAAAGTTTTTCCAAGCATTTAAAAAAGTAAGCACTAAGCTTACTTTACATCAATTGCAGTATATCCTGCATTATTCACGGCATCCATCAACATTTGATCTGTAGTAGAATCCGAACATGTAACTTTGGCATTTTTTTCATCCAAGCTTACCTCAACATTACTTACTCCATCCACTTTACTTAATGCCTCTTTTACGTGTGCTACACAATGCATACACATCATACCATCTACATTTACTACTTTTACCATTTTCTTTTCCTCCTTATTTTCAACAGGGGTATACCCTGCATTTTCAACAGCCTGTTTTAAAGCTACCAAATTAACATCTTGATCACAATCAATTTCAGCCAAACCTAAATTATAATTCACTCTTACGCTCTGTACATGAGGTACTTTTTTTAATGCATCCTCAACCATCCATGCACAATGTCCACAAGACATGCCTTCAATCTTCATTTCAAGAATCTGGGCAGGCTTCAATTCTACCTTTTCTTCCAATTGAACACTTGGTTTAAACCAACGAAGTCTTAAGGCATTTGTACAAACACTTACACTACTTAAAGACATTGCGGCAGAACCAATCATCGGCGAAAGCTTCCAACCTAATATTGGATAGAATACACCTGCTGCTAATGGAATACCTAAAATGTTATAGAAGAAAGCCCAAAATAAATTCATTCGAATATTCTTAATTACGCTTGTCGATAATTCTATTGCCGTATTTACATCCATCAAAGAACTTTTCATCAATACAATATCAGCACTATCCATCGCAATATCTGTGCCTGCTCCAATCGCAACACCAATATCCGCTCTTGTCAAAGCAGGCGCATCATTGATTCCATCACCTACCATCATAACCTTCTTATTTTCAGATTGTAAGCGACGAATCACACTCTCCTTATCCGCAGGAAGTACATCACTAATCACTTCATCTACACTTAAATCCTTCGCAATACTTTTAGCCGTTCTTTCATTATCGCCCGTCAACATAACAATATGCATGCCCTTTTGTTTCAACAACTCCAAAGCCTTTTGGCTTGTTGAACGAACTCGATCAGCTACACTAATCAAACCGATTACTTTTTCATCCTCACTAAAAAGTAAAGGTGTTTTTCCTAAATCCGCCATTTGTTTTAAATCTGAAACAATTTCATTGCTTAACTCAATATGATTTTCAGACATCAATTTAGCATTTCCAGCCAAATATGTTTTACCATCAATTCGTGCTTTAATTCCACGACCCGAATAATTCATGAAATCTGTACAATCCCTTAATTCATAGTTTCGATTTTTCGCATACTCCACAATCGCCTGCCCTAACGGGTGTAAGCTTCCTGATTCTAAACTTGCCGCAATCGAAACAAAAGATAAAGAATCTAAATCCGCATATACTTTCACATCTTGTACAACCGGTTTTCCTGAAGTAATCGTTCCTGTCTTATCGAATACAATCGTATCAATTGTATGAAGTTGTTCTAAAATAGCTGCCGACTTAATTAAAATTCCATGCTCAGCCGCTTTCCCTGTTCCTACCATAATTGCTACAGGTGTAGCTAAGCCTAAAGCACACGGACAAGAAATTACTAAAACACTGATGGCGTTTGATAAGGCAAAGTTTACACTTTCCCCCATAGCTAACCATACAATCCCTGTCACAAGTGCAATTCCAATCACCACAGGAACAAACACACCACTTACTCGATCCGCTAAACGGGCAATAGGAGCTTTTGAATTTCCAGCATCATCTACCAATTGAATAATTTGAGATAACGTTGTATCTTGGCCTACCTTTTCAGCACGAAATTGAAATGTACCATTTTCATTCATTGTCGCTGAAATCACTGTATCTCCAACATTCTTTTCAACTGGAATACTCTCTCCTGTAATCGCAGACTGATCCACATAACCCGTACCACTTAACACAACTCCATCCACTGGAATTCTTTGACCCGGGCGAACAATGACAACATCATTTTTTACAACAGAATCACTCGCAACAACAACCTCTTTACCATCCCGTAATACCGTCGCATTTTTAGGAGCTAAATCGACCAATTTCGATAGTGCATCACTCGTTTTCACCTTACTTCTAGACTCTAAATATTTACCGACACTTACCAACGTTACTATGGTTGCGGCCGATTCAAAATATAAAGAATGCATAGCCATATGTGCCATTTCTAAATCTTGAACACCAAAATAATATGCCATTTGGTAAAGTCCAACCATGCCATATGCTAAACTTGCTCCTGAACCAATCGCAATCAATGAATCCATGTTTGGAGATTTTTTAAACAGAGCCTTAAATCCTGTGATAAAAAAATGTCTTTGAATAAACAAAATCAATAAGCACAATATCATTTGCGTAATTGCACTTACAAGCATTAAATGCATTCCCTCCAAAATAGGAATCCCCACCATCGGTCCCATTGAAATACACATTAATGGAATCCATAAAACAAGACTCGATACAAGTCTTTGTTTAGAAGCTTTCTGATCCGCTTCTACTCTATTTTGTCTTTCTTTCCACTCATTTGAAGAATCCGAAACAATCACTTTTCCCTTTTCACTTGCACCATATCCAATACCTATGACAGCCTGACAAATGGCGTCTACATCCACTTTCTTTTCGTCATAAGCTACCTTCATTGAATTTGAAAGTAAAGAAACATCTACATTCGATACACCATCCAATTTTGATACAGCACGTGTCACATTCGCTTGACATGCCGCACAAGTCATACCTGTGACATCAAACTTTTTTTCCATTTAAAATCACCTACTTCAATTTTTTTACTAAATCCATAACCTCGCTCATGATTTCTGTATTTCCATTTTGAATATCCTCTACCACACATGTTGATAAATGTTCTTGTAGAATAATATATCCAAAAGATTGAAGAGCACTCTCTACGGCAGCAACTTGCACCAAAATGTCGCCACAATACCGATTGTCCTCCAGCATTCTTTCAATTCCATTAAGTTGTCCTACCATACGATGAAGTCGATTTGTTAATTGCTTAACCTCTTTTTCATCTCTAGGCTGATGTTTTTGA
Source organism: bacterium (assembly GCA_963631155.1). Taxonomy (GTDB): domain Bacteria; phylum Bacillota_I; class Bacilli_A; order Erysipelotrichales; family Erysipelotrichaceae; genus Holdemanella. The sequence continues at coordinate 24,556 of CAVGPK010000014.1, forward strand.
TGACAACAACACTGTTCCATATATACCTCACCTCGGTATCTATAATATACCCCATAGCGGTATTTTTCAAGTATAAAAAACTTCGTCCAAATTAAGACGAAGCTTTCAAAAACAAATCTGATAAAGTAACAACCGATTGTATACAATTCGAATATGCATTTTCCACAAGACCATACGTTGTTATAAGAGTAGGATATATCGCATGTTTACAAGATGTAGCAGTAACCAAATCATGAATCTTCTTATTTATATTTTGATTCTCCTTTTCAGTCAAAGTATATTGTGAATTTGAATATTTCATCTCACACAAATTAATAACTTGATCTTTTCGAACAATCAACATATCTACTTGCGAACCAAAAATACCTCGGTTTGCATCTGCCTTACAATACCATGCATTCTCTTGCGTAAGCACACCAGAAATACCTAGTTTTTGTTTAATCTGACTCACATGCATTAAGCAAACTTTCTCGAACGCCAACCCCATCCAAGTATTCACCTTAGGTGTATTGATTTGATTCATCCAAAAATGTTCATCCGTTGGTTTATTCAGTAAAAAATGATAATAAAACAACGTAAAATGATCCATTAATTGATAAATCGCACTCTTTCTTTTCATGCCAAACGCATAATATTTCCGAATAAATCCACAGCTTTCTAATTCATCCAACTTATTAGTAAGATCTCCTGAATTTGTTAGTTTCGCATAATGAATTATTTCTTCTCGAGTCATCCCCACTTTTTTCTTTGCGAGAGTTTCAATTATTTTTAAATATACACTTGGATTTTTAAAAATAGACGAATATAAATATTTAAACTCATCTTTTAATGGAGCATCTTTTGAAAATAAGATTTCATCGATATTTTGAGATAAACTCAATCCTTTTTTCAAAAAAGTCCAATAAAAGGGAACTCCTCCAAATATCATATAGTATTGAAGAATTTGTTCTCTTGTCATGGCTAAGCCTATCGCATGCACATATTGTTCACATTCATACAACGTAAAAGTTGATAAATGAATTTGCTCCGTCAACCGATTATATAAACCACCCTTATTATGAATAATTTTTGAAAGCATCCACGAAGTAGCAGATGCACATACAATTAGTACAATATCCTTACGCGCTGAGGCAAATCCATTCCAAAAATTTTCCAAAGCCACCATTAAATCAGATCTTGCAGTATCCATCCAAGATAACTCACCAATAAAAATGATTTTTTTCTTCTCATTGGACTGACGGATTACATCCTTCAATAATTCAAAAGCTTCAAGCCAATTTTTAGGCATTTTATCCACTTTATATCCGGTATCTCTAATCGATGAAACAAACGCAAATATCTGGTCTTTCATTTTCCCTTCAGAAAGACCTGCATGTTGAAACGTAAATTGATAATTATACGTTTCGCGAACTAAGAAAGTTTTTCCAACACGCCTTCTTCCATATATCGCCACAAAATGAGAGTTGTTATCGTGTAAAATTGACTGTAAAAGTTGAATTTGATTTTCTCTACCAATCAACATATCATTTCCTCCTAGTTTATAATTTACTTAATGTGTATTAAAATCATAGATTAAGTAAATTATAAATTGATATAGTTCCAAAATCAATACAAAAAACATTTATAATTTACTTAATGTGTTTTTAAAATACAGATTAAGTAAATTAATAAAGAGTTAACGAACCATATCTCGAGTAATACTTGAAAGGTCTTTTGCCCCACACATCTCCATGGTATCCCTTAATTCTAAGCCAAGTTTATCCACAAGAATTTGAATTCCTTCTTCTTTACCTCCATAAAGAGCATTCACAAAAGGACGTGCAATCACAACACCATCTGCACCTAAGGCCAATGCCTTAAAAATATCAACACCACTTCTTATACCACCATCGACAAGAATTTTCATACTTCCATTTACTGCTTTCACAATTTCTTCTAATACCTCAGCTGTAGCCGGGCATTGATCTAATACACGACCACCGTGATTTGAAACAAGAATTGCACTTGCCCCTGCTTCTTTTGCCTTTAAAGCCCCTTTTACACTCATAACACCCTTCACAATAAAAGGAACCGGTGTTTTTGAAATAATTGCCTTCAACTGTTCTGTATTCATACGACCAGCCTGAGGAACGGCTTTCTTTAAAAATGGAAGACCTGCCGCATCCACATCCATGGCTACCGCAAAAGAATTGGATTCAATAGCTAAATCCAACTTTTCTAAATATGTTTCCATACTCCAAGGCTTAATTGTTGGAATCCCATTCCCTCCATTTTCTTTAATAATACGTGTCGCATCTTTCATAATATCTGGATTGATGCCATCTCCAGTAAAAGCACAAATACTAGCTTCTAAACATCCACGCACCAGAATATCATTATAGCTTGAATCATTATACGCATCACCATAATGCATATTCACAGCCCCTACAGGCCCAGCAAATATAGGATATTTAAATTGTTTGCCAAACAATTCGAAAGACGTATCCACCTCTACATTGTCTGTAATCGTATCCATATTGACGCGAATCTTTTTCCACGCATCATAATTACGAATAGCCACATCACCAATTCCCTTTGCGCCAGGTCCTGGCATTGTATTTTTGCATGCCTTCCCATCACAAATAGGACAGGATTTACATAATGTTGTACCCATAATCTCACGACTTTTTTTCATCAATTCCTCATAGTTCATATTCAATTCCTCCATATCTATTGTAGTTCATCCCAAACAAAAAAGTCGAATTTCTTCGACTATTTTGCATTACTAGCGACAACCTTCACTCTAGACCATAAATTCGCAATAATTTTTCGTGTCTGTTCATTATATCCAAACACTTCATCCTTATCATAATCACTTCTTGGTGTATAGGCATCAATACCTTTAAAGGTAGTAGATGCAAGCTTGTCTTCCACCTTTTTATTTGGTGAAGTATAACCTACATATTCTGAGTTATCTTTGGCATTTTCATAATTCGTTATAAACTTCATAAATTCCATAGCCAAAGGTACATTTTCTGCTGTCTTAGGAATTACCATCGCATCCGTCCAAATATTCGTTCCTTCTTGCGGCATATAGAATCCAATATTTTCATTTTCTGCCATGACATAAGCCGCATCTCCAGAATAAATAAGTCCTAATGCCTTTCGAGCTTGTGCCATATTATCAATGATTTCATCCGTAACGATTTCTGGCTTCATCGTATTTACACATTGAACAAGCCAATCATATGCTTTATTCAATTCATCTTCATTTTCTGTATTCATTGAATAGCCTAAAGCCTTTAAGGCCATCATCATAGAATCTCTTTCTGAATCATATAAATAAATATCGCCTCGATACTTTTCATTCAAGAAAATGTTGTAACCTTCATTTTCTAACTCTTCTTGGGAAACCTTTGTCTTGTCATAACAAATACCAACGCTACCCCAAAAATAAGGAACGCTATATATATTGTTTGGATCATATTGAGAATTCAAAATGGATGTGTTAATTTTTTTAAATGTCTTTTTTAATTCTTTTTGATCCAATTTTTGAAGATAGTCTTCCTCAATCAATCTTTGAATCATGTAGTCGCTTGGAATTAATAAATCATACGATTCTCCATTGGCCACCTTAATATACATTTGTTCATTTGAATCAAAATTATCCATGACAACACTAGCGCCTGTTTCCTCTTCAAAACGAGCAACCACATCCTCATTAATATATTCACCAGGCATATAAATATGTAACGTTTCTCCCGCATAAGGCTGTGAGCCCATCGACTGATTCATTGAGAACAAAGAAACAACAAGTCCTACTACAACAACGCCTGCCACAGCCCATTTCCAAGGTTTCTTTGGTGCTGAGAAGTTTGGTTTCTTCTTAAATATAGGTAGGACATTAAATAAAACCAAAACAATTGTGATCAATACGACAACCAAAGTACTAATCGCATTCACACTTGGATTGATTCTCTTTGACATTGTATATACCATAATGCTTAGGTTTTTGATTCCTTTTCCCGTTACGAAATAAGAAATAATAAAATCATCAAACGACATCGTAAATGCGATTAATGCACCAGAAACAATGCCTGGCATAATTTGTGGAACAATGACTTTTGTCAAAGCTTGCCAAGGTGTTGCGCCTAAATCCATGGCTGCATCCGCCAGGTTTGGATCTAGAGACTTTAATTTTGGCATAACACTCAAAATAACATATGGAATACAAAAAGCAATATGAGCAATTAATAATGTTATAAATCCTCTTTCAATTTGAAAGGTGATAAACAAAAGCATCAAACCAATCGCCGTTACAATTTCTGGATTCATTAATGGAAAATCATTGACCTGATTCACAAATGCACGAATCACACGTTTTGATTTTGACAATCCAATCGAAGTAATTGTACCAATGATTGTTGAAATTATTGTTGCGATTAAGGCAACAATAATTGTGACATATAACGACTCCATCATTCCATGATTCTTAATCATAGCCTGATACCAGCGTAAAGAGAATCCTGTAAAATGGGTTAAGGATTTACTGCTGTTAAAGGAAAAAACAATCATGAATACAATGGGAGCATAGAAGAACACTAATAAAAGCGCCATCCCTAGTTTTCCAAACCATTTATTTTTTTTAGGCATTATTTTTCCTCCTTATTACGCTCTTCTAATTGGCGTACAAGCATCATAAGAAGCATCATAATGGCTGCCATAATGACTGAAATTGCAGATCCAAAGTTCCATTCTCCAACCGTAATAAATTGATTTTCAATCACATTACCAATCAAGAAGAATTGGCCTCCACCCAACAATTTTGGAATAAAGAATGAACTTACAGCTGGCAAGAAAACTAAAGTAATTCCACTTACAACGCCTGGCAATGAGAGTGGAAAGATAACTTTCCAAAAGGTTTGAATGCGATTTGCGCCCAAGTCTGCACTCGCCTCTAGTAGAGACTTATCCATCTTTGTTAGTGAGGTATGAATTTGAAGAATCATAAAGGGCAAAAAGTTATATACCATACCAATCAATACGGCTGTCTCTGTATATAAAAGTTCTGTGTGTAAGCCAAACAAACCTAAAAACCAACTAATAATTCCATCGCTTGATAAGATTCCAATCCAAGCATATGTTCTTACAAGCATATTAATCCATGTAGGTAAAGTAATAGCTAATACAAGAATGTTTTGCATCTTTTGTGATGTATGTGAAATAAAGTAGGCAATTGGATAGCCAATGAGTAAACAAACGATTGTTGTTTTTATCGCAATCCAAATAGAGCGCCAAAGAATTAATAAAAAGTCTTTATCTGTAAAAAAGCGAATATAATTATCCAAAGTTAATTGGAAATGCACAATATCATTGCCTTGTTTAATAATAGAATATATTCCTATCAACAACATCGGAAGCAACAACATGATGCATGCCCAAACAATGTAGGGGATTGCTAATTGTTGAAATCTTTTCATTGTTTAAAATCCCATCTTTTCCATCACATGAATATCTTCTGGATAGAAAGTAAGTCCGACTTCTTTACCTTCTTGAACATAGTCTGTTGTGTGAATTTTAAATTCTCGACCCGTTGTCCAAAATGTCACTTTATATACACCTTCGGTAATATTTTCTGGATCAAAGTCATAATCAACGTCCAAATCTACTTTTTCATTTTCATCATCCAATTTCCAGCCCTGTGCATTTGCCCAAGTTTTTAAATCTGTATCAAAGGCCAAGGATTCCTTGATTTCATCGACTGTTTTGAAGAAGTTAAACGCAGAAACCGCTTCATTAGCCTTCTTATTTTCAACAACTCTTTGGTCAATAACCCAGATTTTACGTGTGATAGATGTCTTGTTTCCTGTTGAGAATGTCACTGTATATTCTCCAACCTCTTGTTTTAAATCTGTATCAATATCATGAATGGAAATGAACTCATCCGTTTCAGGATTCCATGCTTGCGCATCAGCACGCGCAATAATTTCTTTATCATCAATATCTTTCATATCTTCTAAGTCCAAATAGAAATCGTTGGCGCTAATTTTTTCTTTTCCATCTGCACTTGTGATCGCATAGTTCTTATTCACATGCATATTTACCGTAACATGAGTTCCTGGAACCGTTTCAACCATAATTTCATAGTGGACTCCTTTAAATAGAACACTTTCTACTTCGCCAGTCATCTTTCCATCTTTGACATCGACAATATCAATGTCTTCTGGACGAATCACAACGTCTACGGGTTCGTTTTCTTTAAATCCAACATCCACACAATCGAATGTAATATCATCAAAGCGCACTTTTTTATCGCAAATCATACGTCCTGGAATGATATTACTTTCACCAATAAAGCGTGCAACATATTCATTGACTGGTTCATTATAAATATCTTCTGGACTTCCAACCTGTTGAATTTCTCCATCTTTCATAATGACAATTTTATCCGACATCGTCAAAGCTTCTTCTTGATCATGCGTAACGAAGATAAAGGTAATTCCTACTTCTTGTTGAATCTTTTTTAATTCATACTGCATTTCTTTTCTCAATTTTAAATCTAAAGCTCCTAAGGGTTCATCCAACAATAAAACCCCAGGCTCATTGACTAAGGCTCTTGCGATGGCGACACGTTGTTGTTGTCCACCAGACATTAAGGTTACATCCTTATTTTCATAGCCTTCAAGTCCAATTAATTTCAACATTTTCATGACCTTCTGGTCGATGACATCCTTACTCATTTTTTTGATTTTTAATCCAAACGCAATATTGTCATATACATTCATATGTGGAAATAATGCATATTTTTGAAAGACTGTATTCAATTCTCTTTTATAGGATGGAACTTTACAGATATCCTGTCCATCAAAAATAACTTGTCCTTCACTAGGTTCTAGAAAGCCTCCCAAGATACGCAATAATGTTGTTTTTCCGCATCCACTCGGTCCTAATAAGGTGACAAATTCATTTTCATAAATATCTAAATCAATTCCTTTTAACACGACTTGTCCATCAAATTCCTTCACAATATGTCGGAATTGGATTAATTTTCTCTTTTCTTGTTCCATATCTCTGTCTCCTTATTAAAACATTGGGGGTGTGCTCACCCATAAAATTTTGGCTTCCATACTTCCACTATTAATTAAATAATGGCTTTGTTTGCCTGAAATATAAAAAGTTTCTTTTGAACGAACCTTATACTTTTTATTTCCCATTACCAATTGAATTTGGCCTTTTAAAACGTAGCCAAACTCTTCGCCGGAATGTGCCTTCATTTCCTGAGATTGACATCCTGGCTTTAATGTTAATAAAATAGGTTCCATCTCATTCTTTTGGGCATTGGGTATAATCCATTCGATGGTTCGTTCATCTTGTTCATCCACAAAAAAATCTTGGGTATGAAATACAATTTGTTCTTCTTTACTCGATTGAAAGAAATCAGCTAGATTGGTTCCTAAAGCCTCTAAAATATTTTCGAGTGCCGTAATATTTGGACTTGTTAAATCGCGTTCAAGCTGTGATAAAAATCCTTTTGTCAATTCACTGCGACTTGCGAGTTCTTCAAGTGTCAAATCATTTTGTAGTCTTAATTCTTTTAATCGTTTTCCAATTTTCATATCTTACCCCAGAAGTTTTTTATACTAAACTTTTTGTTTCATTAAGTGAACAAAACAATTATATCGAAATGCGAATAATAATCAACAAAAATCGTAAAAAAAAATCTTGCACTAGGCAAGATTTAATCAATGACACCAAAATGTCGTAGGGCTCTTTCAATTCCATTATTATCTACGGTATCTGTCACATAGTCTGCAGCTGCTTTGGCTTTTTTTGTACCATTTCCCATCGCAACGCCTATGCCAACAAATTCAAGCATGTCTATATCGTTATCTCCATCACCAAAAGCCATTGTTTCCTCCACTTTCATATGATTGGCATCTAAAAATTGTTGAATACCTTTTGATTTTCCTCCACCTAGTGGAATTAAATCAATGCCAGATTCATGCCATGAAGTAATGGCACACTCATCCAAAACAGCGTCTAACAATTCTTTTTGGTGCTTTGGGACGAATGCCATAGCCTGATAAATCTTTTCTCCATGATAATCACAAATGGGAGGTGTTGCACAATGGACTTCATCCAAAATTTCCTGTGTGGTTTCATCAATAAAATTGATATATTTATTATCTTCCGACACCAACATAAATGGGATTCGCTTTGCCTCAAAAATACGAGATACAATTTTCATTTCTTCCTCATCAATCGGTGTACCTGCATAGAGTGTTTTTGTTTCATCCAAGACAACTTGTCCATTTAATGTTAAATAGCCATCAAAATCAATATCTTTTACAGGGAGCTTATTTAAATCGACTTTATGCCTTCCTGTCGCAATCACAGTTTTTACACCTTTTAATCTCAATTTAGCCAAGCATTCACGTGTACTGTCTGGCACTTTATTGAGTGTGTGTGAAAATAAAGTGCCATCAATATCAAAAAATATAGCCTTAATCATATTTTTCTCCTATACTATTTAATTAAATTTGTCAATGTTGGAACAATTTGAAGTTTTCGAGAAACAATATCCTTATATTCTACATTTGGTTTATAGCCAACTTCTACCTGATCTTGTCTTTTTCCTTCGCAATAGAACATAGTTGAAGTCGATCCAATGCTTGTAAAGCACAATACAATAGTAGTATCTCCTGCATTAGAAACTAAGGATTTGGCAACCTCTCTAAAGTCGGCTTCTCTTTCTTGAATGGCTTTAAAGTCATACATCATAATTTGAGATACGAATACGTTTGCACCATGAATATCAAACAATTTAATATCTGTTTTAATGATTTCTTCAATTGGCTTATTCATAATATTTTGATAAACACTAAACATATCATTTGCGAATGTTGGAATGTCTAATCCTGCAATATCAGCCAACTTTTGTGCAATCAAACGATCTTTAGGAGTCGTAGTTGGACTAGAAAAATTGAGTGTATCACTTAATATAGCTCCAAGCAACAAGCCCGCAATCGAAGGAATGATTTCTACATTATTTTCTTCATAAACACAAGCTAAAATTGTTGCTGTACTTCCTACTGTTTCATTTCTAAAATGAATTGGTTTTACGCTTGTGAAATCTCCAATACGATGGTGGTCAATAACTTCGACAATATCCGCAAATTGAATTTCGTTAATGGATTGACTCGATTCATTGTGATCTACCAAGGCAACTTTACGATTTTTTGTCTTCATAATATGATTTCGATTCACAAATCCTAGCAAATGATTTTCATTATCTACAACGGGATAAGTTTCAAATCGTGTTTCAAGCATTTTTTCTCCAACATCTTGAATGATTTCATTTTTATTAAAGGAAACCACATTCTGGTGCATAATTGAAGAAATACCAATCGAGAAGAAGATATAGCGTGTTGTGTTCATTCCGCCCAATTTAGATTGAATGATTGTACAATCATTTTGTTTGGCCAAAGCTAAAACTTCATCGTCAATCTCATCTTCCCAAACCAAAATAAGAATCGCACATCCCATTTGAATGGCTTGTTTTTGAACTTCTTTATCATTCCCAACAACTACAACACGATCTCTTACATCATAATCTTTTAATCCAGTACATGTTGCAGGTACGATACATACTTTTCCATTTTTCACATGTTCTGCCTTATGAATCATATTTCCCTTTAAAACGCGAGCTAGATTGTCACAAGAAATCTGACGCATATATTCTTTGGATACTTTTGTATCTCCTAGCCCTAGCACACTTAGATCTGATAAAGAAATCATACCTTCAAGTTTGCCTTCCTCATCTGTAATTCCTAAATAAGAAATCTTTTTATTGGCCATAATGACCATCGCATCATAAATGGTATCCTCTTTAGAAATAGAGATGGGTTCATCAATTTCGATATCTTCTAATTTAAATCGAGCATCACTTAAAAGTTTTGGTTCATCATATCCAAAACGATCCAATAAAAATTTTGTTTCATCATTAACATCCCCTAAACGGCAAGCCACACATTGAATTCCAAGTTGATTTTTTAAATAAGCATATGCGATCGAGCTAATGATTGTATCTGTATCTGGGTGTTTGTGTCCAGTTACATAAATTGTATTGTCCATGTTTCCACCATCCTGTCTATAGCACTATTTTACAATGGTTTTTTTTATAATTCCATATCATTTCTTCTCACTTTGGTTTATTATAGAAGCATGAATCAAATTGAAAAAAAAGCGTTAGAATTCGCTACAAAAAAACATGAAGGACAAACAAGAAAAGAGGGCACGCCTTATATTACTCATCCTATCGCAGTAGCTGATATTGTGAGAGGTTGGGGATATGGGCAAGACTACATTTTAACAGCCTATTTTCACGACCTTTTAGAAGATACAGATGCTACGCCTGAAGAAATTGAACAGATCGGAGGAAAGAATGTTTTAGAAGCCGTTTCACTTTTAACAAAGGAAGATGGTTATAATCCAAGTGAATATATTGAAAGAATCAAGGCAAATCCTATTGCCAAAGTCGTTAAGTCGGCCGATCGTATACACAATCTTACAATGGCCGTATACGCAAACGAAGATTTTAGAAGACGCTACATTAAAGATAGCGTAAAATGGTATCTTGATTTTAGTCCTGAAATCAAAGTGCTTGTTGAAAAGCTTGCAGAATCTATGAATACAACGGTTGAAGAAGTATTAAACACATAAGTCTCCAGAATATGGAGGCTTTATTTTGTCTATCATTCAATTTTTTACTAAACTTCCAAAAATTTTCGTATAAGAGAATGAGGTGATAAAAAATGGTTAAACATTTATTGAATGATTTTGTATTTAAGTACGTATTTGGTGAGGACACAGAAGATTCGAATCGTGCTTTAAAAGCACTGCTCGAAACGTATTTGAAACAACAAATTAAAGAATTAAGAGCCAAAAATCCAGAGCTCACAAAGAATTTTGACTCAATGAAAGATTCACGGCTGGATATATATGTTGAATTTAATAATTCAGTTCAAGTCGATATTGAGATGCAGGTTTTTGTCGATTTACAAGAATTGGCGAATCGATTGGCTTATTATTCTGCTCGCATCTAGAGCGGTCAAAATTTAAAGGGACTAGATTATTCAGAGGCAAAGCAATCCATTGTCTTAGCCTTTCTTAACAGAAAGATGTTAAAACATCCAGATTTTTGTCAATACGGCGCTTTCTATACAGAACATAAAGAATTAATAACAGATGCGATGAAAATTATTTTGGTTGAATTAGAAAAATTGAATGAAGCTGAAAGAATGGCCTACTATTTTCAAGACCGACAAATTAATAGTAAAATAAAGAAAATGGTTGAACAGGATGGGGTGATCCAAATGATAAATAATAGGGTAGACCAAATCGAAGAGGAAAGATGGGCAAAACTAATTTCAGATTTTGAAAAATTTCATGAAAATTAAAGAGAAATGCGTTCCAAAAAATATAATAAAAAGATAGAGGATGCCCATAATCAAGGTATGCAAGAAGGAAAAGTTGAAGGTATTACTGAAACAATTCGTGCATTTTCTAAAACAATGTCTGTTGAAGCC
>CAVGPK010000015.1:0-34081 GCA_963631155.1 bacterium
ATAAGTGACGACATAAATCCAAATTATTCTGGATAGAAAAATTGCATAAAACTAAAAGGTTTATCAAGAAAACTATATAATAAATAGAAATATCAAATAATCATTAGCTATGAAAAAAGGTCGTATTCTCATTAAAAGTGTGAATACGACCTTATTTTATTTTTTGGATAAAACGCTTTTTAGTATCAAACCCTACGTTATTTTAAAGCGATGTTTATTGATCAGTTTTAATTTCTTGCATTTTTTCATCGAGTTGCTGACATATTTTTGCACACTCAAACAATTCTTCATCAATTTCATGAAGTCTTTGTTCGGATAGATTCTTTTTGTAGCGTATTTTATGTTCTAGACTTGCCCAAAAATCCATCGCTATGGTTCTGAATTGCACTTCGACTTTAACCCACTTTTTTTCATTCGATAAAAAGATAGGAATTTCAATAATAAGGTGTAGAGAGCGATATCCATTTTCTTTTGGATTTTTAATATAATCCTTTTTTTCGATTAGACGAACGTCGTCTTGTGCTAAAAAATAGTCAACTAGCTTATAGATGTCATCCACAAAGGAGCACACTACACGTACACCGGCAATATCGAATATATTATTTTCAATATTTTCTATAGATAGGGGTAACTCTTTATTTTGAAGTTTCTTTACAATGCTGGACTGTGATTTGATGCGTGTGTGAATGGATTCAATGGGATTGCGATCATAATATATGGAATATTGTTCGTTTAATACCTTGAATTTGGTTTCTACTTCCATGAGTGCACAGTTGTAGTAAGACATCATTTGACGATAAGGAAGAGTGCTTTCTTCGACAAAATCGGTAATGGCATTCACAAATTTAAAATTTTGCATAACTTAATCCTCAATATTGATTTCTATTGTGTAATCATTGGCTTCAGGAATCATTTGAATCAATTGTTTAATACTTTTTTGCGTATTTTCTTTGGCTTCTTTCATTAATCCTTTTTCTTTTGCCTCTTTTAAGGCGACTTTCTTTTGTTTAATCGCAAATTCTTTATAGTCACTAACACTAATTGGATTAAAAATATTTTTGGTTTCATCATAAATTTCGATACTTTCTTCATCAATTGTATTGGATAAAACTTCGACAGAATCTAGATTTACAATGATTTTTTTATCTTCAATCTTAACTTTTGCGTTGGATAGATTGGTTCCAATTTGGATTTCGCCTTCAAAGGTTAGAATGAAATTTTTATTGGTGAGAGGAATGGTCCATCCGTTTAGATCGAGTGAATTTTCAAATTTTCCTACTTTTGAATAATGATATTTTGTTGTGACTAAATCGCTGGCTTGTTCAATGCTATTTTGAATTAGCGTAGAAGTGATGGTTGGTTCAGTTTTCCTAGAGGCAAAAAACATACCGGATATAAATACGACGATAATCACAATGAGCCCAAGGATAATTTTTTTGCTTTTTTTCATATGACCTCCGTTTCAATAATCATATGCTACAATGACTTTTTGTGCAAATTGACATAAATAATGTCAATTAAAGTGATACGGTTTCTATGTTATAATATTTCTGTGTGGAGGATTTCATGACTAAGACGGAATTTAAAGAGAAGTGTTTGTTGGAAAATATTGCTTTAACCGATGAACAGATGGAACAATTTGAAAAATATATGCATCTTTTAATAGAGTGGAATGAAAAGATGAATTTAACGGCGATTACGCAAGAGGAAGAGGTTTGGGAAAAACATTTTTATGATTCGATTATTCCTTTTTCCAAATTGGACTTTTCAACGATGTGTGACATTGGTTCTGGAGCTGGTTTTCCAGGTATTCCGGTTAAAATCGCATTTCCAAATGTAGAAATGACTTTGGTTGAGCCACTACAAAAGAGATGTCGTTTTTTAAATGAAGTGAAGGAAAGTCTTGGTTTAGAGAATCTAGAAATTTTAAATGTTCGTGCAGAAGATTTGGCAAAGACAAAAAGAGAATGTTTTGATGTTGTTTCGGCTAGGGCTGTTGCCAAATTATCTATTCTTTTAGAGCTTTGTGTTCCTTTTGTGAAAAAAGGAAAGATGATGGTGGCTTTAAAAGGTAAAAATGGTCATGAGGAATTAGAGGTTGCGAAAAAGGCAATCGATACATTGGGTGTTGAGCTTGTGGATGAAGATACATTCTTGATTGATCAGGAGGCAACGCGTATCAATTTGTATTTTAAGAAAGTAAAGAGTACGCCTACAAAATATCCTAGAGCGTATGGGCAGATTAAGAAGAAACCTTTGGAGGGTTAATAATATGGGAAAAGTTATTGCGATTTCAAATCAGAAGGGCGGCGTTGGAAAGACGACGACGGCCATAAATTTATCGAGTGGATTGGCTCATTTGGGAAAGAGTGTATTATTAATTGATTTTGATTCACAAGGAAATGCGACGCAAGGATTGAATGCGAATCAAAATAATTCTCAAGCGACAATCTATTCAGTTTTAATGGAGAATGTTCCGATTCAAAAGGCAATTGTGCCAAAGATGAATCCTAGAATTGATATTGTTCCGGCAAACATCAATTTGGCAGGTGCAGATTTGGATATGGACAAAATGGAATTTGGTAAAGAAGAATTATTAAAGAGGGCGATTGCACCAATACGAGATGATTATGATTACATTATTATTGATTGTCCACCTTCTTTAGGGTTGTTGAATACGAATGCTTTAACGGCAGCAGATAGTATTTTGATTCCAGTACAGTGTGAATATTATGCATTGGAAGGTGTAACTCAATTGTTGATTACGATTCGTTTGGTCCAAAGAACGAGTAATCGTAATTTAAAGATAGAAGGTATTTTATTAACAATGTTTGATATTCGTACAAGATTGAGTGTGGATGTCAGTCAGGATGTACGTCAGACTTTTGGTAAGCTGGTTTATCAAAATTCGATTCCGAGAAATGTAAAATTGTCAGAGGCACCAAGTCGTGGCATGTCTATTTTTGAATATGATCCAAAGAGCACGGGTGCTAATGCGTATGCGGGTTTAACACAGGAAGTACTAAAGCGTAACGAAAAGGAGGCCTAATTATGGCAAATTCAGATGGACAACGTTTGGGTAAAGGGTTAACAAGTATTTTTGGGCAAGATGTTTCAAAGGTTTTAGATGATATACAAAATGGAGATATGGAAATAGAAAAGCAGGAACAATCAAAGATTCCTGTGGATGAAATTAGACCGAATCCTTATCAGCCAAGAAAGGTGTTTGATGATGCAGCTTTACAAGAACTTAGTTCTTCAATCAAACAACATGGTGTGTTTACTCCTATTTTAGTAAAGAAGAGTATTCAAGGCTATGATTTGATTGCGGGTGAAAGAAGACTTAGAGCCAGTAAGCTTGCGGGGATGAAGGATATTCCAGCTATTATTGTTGATTTTAATGATCAAGAAATGATGGAGATTGCCTTACTTGAAAATATTCAACGTGAAGATTTGAATGTTATGGAGGAGGCAAAGGCGTATGAGAAATTGATTCAACGATTGAATTACACGCAAGAACAATTGGCTCATCGTGTAGGTAAATCAAGAGAGCATATTACTAACACATTGCGTTTATTAAAGCTTCCTGAAGATGTACAAGAGTATGTTGTGGATAAAAAGTTAAGTATGGGTCATGTTCGTGCTTTGCTTGGATTAAAATCAGAAAGTCAGATGAGAAAAATTGCCAAACAGGCCATTGATCAGGGATTATCTGTTCGTAAAGTGGAGCAAATGGTTAAAGATATCAATAATCGTGTTCCACAAGAAAAGCCGAAAGAAGATATTTATTTGAAGGCAGCTAAGGAAAGTTTGCAGGAATATTTTCAAACATCTGTTAATGTGGGAAAGAATTCCATTTCTATTCATTATGAAAACAAAGAAGATTTAAACCGAATCCTAGAATTATTAAATCTAGTGGAAGAGGAGTGAATCTTCTTTTTTTGTGTAAAATGTAGAGGTTGTAATTTATATTTTGTTTATAAAAAAGATGATAATAAATGGTAAAACAAGACACATTATTAAATGAGTTCTTTATATCGAACGATCAAGCTTAGAACGAATGTTCTAGGCCTTTCTATTTTGGAAGCATAGTGTTTGTTGCATCTAGAAAATCTTTGATATCTTTATATCGCTTTGTCTCGTTGACTAGGGAAGTAAGTTCATCATAGAAAAAATCTTTAAAAGTAGCCATAGTTTCATCTAATATTTGTGGAACATCATTTACAATAAAATCACTTAATAAGATCGAAGAATAATTCATGTTATATTTGTAGATAAAATAGTTGAGTAATAATTCGTATTGACTGTTTCCATGATAAAGTTCTTTGTCTTTTATAAATTGTTTTAATTTTTCGATTTTGTTTTCATATTCATAACATATACATAAATTGACATTAATGATGCGTACATATAATCCATTAGATTGAATGTATTTTTCCAAATATATAATTGCTTGATTGTATAGTTTTAAGCGTTCTGATTGTAATCCAAAATTTTTGTACATTTGATTTATTTTTAATGATGGAATTTTATCTTTGTGTGTATAAATTAAGTCTTCTGTTTTCTTTATGAGTAAATTGAATTTATTTGTTTCGGTCTCAGTTAAAGTCAAACCTTCAGAAGTATAAATATCAAGTAATCGAATAAAATTTTTTTTAGAAATGCATTCTTTTTCTAAGATTGTGCACATTTTATACATTTCATTTAATTCGGATTTATTATATAAAGACATCATGTAATTTCCTCGATTAATAATTGTTTTTGATTTTTTATAGTTGAAATAAGTGAAGTCATAATCACTATTTATAGACTTGCATTTAAAAACTAAGTCCATCATAACTTCATATAAATCAGGATGAATAATTTCTTTTAATGAAATGATAAAATGAGCATCATCCATTGTTGGTAGAATAAAGTCTGTATAGTATGTGTGAATCCAATGCATACATAAATAATACTCATAAAAAAAGACGTATTGAGTAAATGGTTCCAATTGTTTCATATAATTATCGGATAGTTCAACAAGTGTATCTAATTGATAATAATCACAGGCATACAATAAATCGGAACACATGGTAGGCGTGATTATTTCTTCAATGGAGTATTTTGTGTTGTATTTTAAATGAAAATTTTGAAGCAATTCCTCATAAATTCGATCTTGTTTAATAATACTTCCTTTTTCTAATTTACTAAGAGTTTGTCTGGTACAAATTTGTTCATTAAATTTATTCTTTAAAAATGTCTCTTGAGACATATGTTTATAGATGTTTTTTCTATAGTAATAAATTAGTTTTCCAATCTTTATTTTATTATCATCTGTGATATTAAATTCCATATATACCTCGTGAATAGATGTAGTAATTTTAACATATTTAAAAAAAATCGGTTTTAAATATAAAAAATAAAAAAATGTTAAAAAATAAAATGATTAGATGAAAATAGAATATAATGAAACTAACACGTAAGGTATGACCGCTTACATTCGTATTGTGACCACTTACATTTATTCTATTTACAAATAAACTTACATGAATAATAATGAAAAAAAGGAAGTGCTAATGATGAATCGATATATAAAAAGACATAAAGGATTGTTTATAAAAACTTTATGTACTTATACAATTTCAGGTCTTGTTCCTCTCTATTTAGCTTATGTAATACAAGTTATTTCGGATGTTGCGTTTAATGGACATTTTGAGCGATTGAATGAATGCTTGATTTTATGTGTTTTATTTTTAGTCTATTCAATTGGTTCTACCTCAATCAACTCTGTCATGAAGGCAAAATATAGAAGAGTTATAAAGGCAGATCTTTCGAATGACTTGTATTGCAGTTTGATGAAACAATCGTATTCGGAATTTCAAAAAAAGAGTATTGGTGCAAAATTAGCTTTGTTTACGAATGATGTTAAATTGATGGATGAGCAATACTTCTTTCCACTGTTAAGTATTGTGGTTGATATTATTGTTACTATTTTAATATTGATATATGTTATTCGTGTTAACGTTTATGTTTGTGTAATGATGATTATTATTGCGCTTATTACTTTAATGGTTCCTAAATTTCGTGCCAAAAGAATGTCAAAGTTAACAAATCAATTATCCTTGTATGCAGAAACATACAATTCTAAGCTAAAAGAAATTTTCCAAGGTTTTGATGTTATTTGTGATTATGGTATCTTATCTACTTATTTAAGAAAAGGAAGCCAATTAATTTCAAACATGGAAAAGAAGCAGGGCGATATGAATGCTTCTGTTTCGTTGACGGGAAATTTATCTAATTGTGTTGCAGTGACAGGTCAATTAATTTATATGCTCATGATAGGAATAATGATTCTTTACGGAAAAATAGATAATATATATCTAATGCCTATCATTAATATATCAAACAATTTCATTGATTCTATTTGTGAAATTTCTACTTCTTTAGGTGGATTTAAATCTGTGGAAGGTGTGAGTCAGAAGCTATTAGCCATTATTGATGAAAAAAGTGAAGAGAAAGAAATTCAAAGTAATTGTGAAAATGGAATTCTGTTTAAAAATGTGGATTTTGGATATAACGATGAATTACTACTAAAAGATTTTTCATTCCATTTTGAAAAAGGCAAGAAGTATGTCATTGTAGGCGATAGTGGTTCTGGAAAGTCCACGCTCTTAAAGATTATATTAAATTATTACCCAATCAGTGCAGGATCTGTAAATCAACTCGACTACCATCATGTATCGGTAATTCATCAAGAAAGCCATATCTTTAATGATACTTTAAGAAACAATCTTTCACTAGGAATGGAAATAGAAGAGAGTCAATTAAAAAAATGTCTGGAATTTGTTGGCCTAGAAAATTTTGATTTGGATCAAATCGTCAGTGAAGATGGCGGCAATATTTCAGGTGGACAACTTCAAAGAATTTCCATTGCTCGAGCTATGGCTCATTTAAAAGAAGTGTTATTATGTGACGAAATTACATCCAGTTTAGATAATACAATTGCAAGAAAAATTGAACATAATATATTAGATATAGAAAATGAAACCGTTCTTTATGTTACCCATAAACTCTATGAAGATACCTTATCTCGCTTCGATCAAATTTTGATGATGCGAAATGGAACAATATTAGAATGCGGTAGTTTTGATGAATTGATGGATAAAAAACAATTCTTCTATCATTTGTATACAAACCAGGAAAAGTAGCAATGCTTTTCCTTTTTATGTATAATATAACCTGTTCATGGAGAAAAATTAGACAATATAGCGCCAGGACTAGAACATCTAGTTGACGAGGGCCAGATTTATCGAAAGATTCGGCGGATGATCTGGAGGTTGATACAACCTTTAACGATGGACAAAAACAATGTGTGAACATTGAACAAATCCATTTGGTATCCTCCATGAAAATAATATAATAGGAGGATTTTTTATAATGTGTGGAATCACAGCTTACGCAGGTAAAGAATGTGCTTTACCGTTTTTAATGCAGGGTTTAGAAAAACTCGAGTATAGAGGATATGACTCAGCCGGAGTCACTTTAGTATCCCCAAAAGGTTTATCAACCTATAAATCAAAAGGAAGATTAAACCAATTAGAAACTATTTTATCTGAAAATGAACACTTAGAAACAACTGGGATTGGACATACAAGATGGGCCACTCACGGAGTTCCAAGTAATATGAACTCACACCCTCATACCAATGAAAAGGATACAATCTCTATTGTTCATAATGGGATTATTGAAAATTATGCATCTTTAAAAGAAACATTGATTGAAAAAGGATATACATTTCAATCTCAAACCGATAGTGAAGTTATCGTTCATTTATTAGACTATTATTATTCTGGAAATATGATGGAGGCCCTTCAAAAAACAGTTCATCATCTACAAGGAAGCTTTGCCCTATGTGTAGTATGTACAGATAATCCAGATACAGTATTTGTCGCAAAAAAAGAAAGCCCAATGGTTTTAGGGAAAACAAGTACAGCCTCATTTTGTGCCAGTGACATACCAGCTTTGCTTGACTACACAAAAGATATTTGTGCTTTAGAAGATGGTCAAATGGCCATTTTAAAGCAAGGAAACATTGAAGTATTTGATTTTGAAGGAAATTTAGTATCTGAAAAATGGATGCACGTTCCATATGATGCTTCGGCAGCACAAAAAGGTGGATATGATACTTTTATGCAAAAAGAAATGCATGAACAACCCTTTGTGATTAAAGAGACTTTGCGTGCACATCTTGAAAATGATTTACAAATGCCAGAATTAAATGGCTTAGATACAAAGAAAATTCAACAAATCTATTATGTAGCCTGTGGAACAGCCTATCATGCCAGCTTATATGGAGCGTATTTATTACGTTCTTGGATATCAACACCTATATTTACTTTGGCTGCCAGTGAATTTCGATATGGAAATTACGCATTAAATGAAAATACTTTATGTATTTTTGTATCACAATCTGGCGAAACGGCTGATACATTGGCTGCTTTAAAGCTTGCGAAAGAAAAACAAGCACAAACCATTAGTGTTACCAATGTATTAGGTTCAAGCTTAGCTCGATTATCTGACTATGTTTTGTATACCTGCGCAGGACCAGAAATTGCGGTAGCGAGTACAAAAGCCTATACCACTCAATTGGTATTACTTGCATGTTTAAGTTTGAAACTAGCTACAGAAATAAATAAGGCACCAGACTGTAAAGATACACTCATTCAAGAATTGAAACATATGCCTAGTGTTGTAGAAGAAATGCTAGGAAAAGAAAAGGAAATGGCTGCTTGTGCAAAACTTTTAAAAGATCAAAAAGACGCTTATTTTATTGGAAGACAATTGGATTATTTAAGCGTTTTAGAGGGAGCTTTAAAATTAAAAGAAGTTTCCTATGTTCATGCGGACGCCTATGTTGCGGGTGAATTAAAACATGGTCCTATTGCACTTGTTGAAAAAGATACGGTTGTGGTTGCGCTAGCCACTCAACCTAGCGTGGCCTCTAAGACTATTTCTAATATTTTAGAAACAGTAGCCCGTGGAGCTAAAGTTATATTAATAACGAATGAAAATCAAGAAGTGACAGGCTTTGAATATGTGATACGAATTCCTAATGTGAATCCAATGTTGGCGTGTTTACCGGCAACAATTCTGCTTCAGGAATTGGCTTATTATGCAGCTAAAGAAAAAGGTTGTGATGTAGATAAGCCTAGAAATTTGGCTAAATCCGTTACGGTTGAATAAAAAAAGAAGGTTTTCCTCTAGATGGGAAAGCCTTTATCTTTATATTGGATGATGTATTCGATGGTTTGATCTAAGCCGTGAATGGATAAATATTCTAACAGATGATAAATGAGTTTATCTGTATCTTTATGAATGAGGATTTTATTTCTACCATTTATATAATAGTTGAGCGCACTAGAATCCGTATATTTTTCTTTTTGGTAAATCATACTAGCCGCTACTCGATCACAGAACATTTCAATAACATAATTTGTTGGCATTTTGCATGCGTATATACCATTTGGGCCTAAATCTAACCAATATTCCCAATGATGTTTATTTCTTCCTTTATGATGTAGCCATCCTAAAGAATAGCCTTTTTCTTCTTTTTCAGCATCAATAGGAGAACGAAACCCTTGATAATAATGAAATCCAGTCTTTAATTCAATATAAGAATATTTACTTAAATCATGAAGGAGGCCCTGTTTGTAGAGGTGGCAACGAAAACAAAGATGTGTCACTTTGATTTTGTGTTGTGTAATTGTTTTTAAATGTCCAAGTGCTTTATTCATATATAAAAGTATAGAGAATATGTTTATAAAATACAAATGTTCTTGTGGGATTAACAACTCTGAATTGTGTGAAAAATATACAAAAAAACTGAATTGTATGTGAAAATGTTTTCTTTTTTCTTGAAAATGTGTTTCTTAGATAGTATAATTTTAAGCACATAGTGAACGAGAAATCGGGAGGAAAGAGTAATGAACACAAAAAAAATTGTTGCTGGATTAGCATCTGTAGCAATGGCATCTACTTTAGTTGCTTGTTCTTCAAGCTCATCAAGTTCAGATGCAAAAACTTTAACTGTATCAATTAACCAAAGTTTAACTGGGCAGTTTACACCTCAATATGCATCAAGTGCATATGATCAATACGTTGTTAACTTATGTTATCAATCAATGTTGAAATACAACGCTGACAACGAATTGGAACCAGAATTGGCTACAGAAATGCCAACATTAAGTGACGATGGTTTAACAATCACTTATAAATTAAAAGAAGGAACTAAATTCAGTGATGGAGAAGAATTAACTTCAAAAGACGTTAAATTCACATTCACAACTATGGCTGACCCTTCATATACTGGTGGTAATGCTGATGGATTTGATGTTATCGAAGGATGGAAAGACTACTACGAAGGTGATGCCAAAGAAGTTAGTGGTATCGAAACACCAGATGATTACACTGTTGTATTCCATTTAACACAACCTCAAATCGATGCGGTTGCTTCATTTGGAACAATGAACATTGTAAGTTCAAATCATTTCAGTAAATATAAAAAGAATAAAGCAAGTGTCATTGAAAAGAACCAAGAAGATGTTTGTGGTTCAGGTGCATACACTATAAAAACATATGATAAAGCAACTGGAGCAAGTTTTGTTCGTAATGAAAACTTCGAAGCAGAAGATGGTGAATACCAAGTTGATCAAATCGTTATGAAGAAAACAGAAACAAGTACTGAAGTTCAAGAATTGAAAAAAGGTACTGTAGATTTAATTCCAGAAGTTATTGAAACTTCTAAAGTTAGTGAAGCAAGTCAAGATGATTCATTAAAATACAACACATACACTCGTGGTGCTGTAGGATTCGTAGCATTCAACAACAACAATGGAGCTACTGCAGACAACGCGGTACGTCAAGCATTAATGTATGCAACAGATCGTCAAGGATTCGTTGATTCATATTATGCTTGGGATAAAAAAGCTAGTGATGAATTAAAAGAATACAAAGCAGGTTATGTACCAACTGCATTCTGGAACCCAGTATCAGTAAACTGTGGAGCTGTTGTTCGTGGTGAAGAAACTGTTGATGGATTAAACACTTATGAATTCGATATGGATAAAGCCAACCAAATTCTTGATGAAGCTGGATGGGTTAAGAATTCAGATGGTATCCGTGAAAAAGATGGTCAAACATTAGAAATTAAATTCTTATGTTCTCAAGATAACTCAGTATTGGATACATTCGTACCAATGGTTAAAAAGACTTGGGGAGATTTAGGTGTAGACTTAAAACAAACTACAGTTGACTTCTCTACATTATTAAGCAACATTCAAGATGAGTCACATGATAGTGAATGGAACTGCTGCTTCTTAGCTACTTCATTTACTTCAAATACAGATAATACAGCTAACTCAATGTATACAAATGGAACAAGTATGGCTGTAAACAACTATGCTCGTGTTAATGATCAAACATTAGTAGATACATTAACTGCTGCTCGTCAAACTGCAAGTGATGAAACTTCTAAGACAACTTATGTAGAAGCAATGAAGATTGCTGCTGATGATGCTGGATATATGCCATTATATTCAGGTATGGTATTCAACTTATATAACAAGAACGTAAGTGTTAAGGGAACAGGAACATTACGTAACTGGTCTCAATCAATGGATACAATTACTGTTAAGTAAGAAGAGCATTCGCACAAAGATGTGCAATTCAAGATGTTAACGAATTAGAGTGTCCGATTAACATCTGCATGGAGAACGTTAAATATTCTGTGGTTGCAGATTATTTATAAATCAAAGGGCAAGCCGTTTTGGACTTGCTCTTATATGCATTTAGTGGATAGAAAGGATCGATAACTATGCTAAAGTATGTATGTAAAAGAATTTTAGCGATGATTCCTGTTCTTTTCATCATCTCAATCGTTATTTTTGGTACGGTTAAGGCAATGCCTGGTGATGAAGTAACAGCTTACTTTGGAGCGGGTTCTAAAGTAACTCAAGAACAAAGACAACATGTTCGTGAGTTGTTAGGATTGGATAAATCGTTACCTGAACAATATGTTCGTTGGATCGGACGTATGGCTACAGGAGATTTAGGAACAAGTATTACCCTTAAAAAACCAGTGGGCCAAATTATTGGTGATTATGTATGGAACACATTCTATTTGAATGCCGTTTCTTTAATCGTGGCTTTGATATTTGCCATCCCGATTGGAATTAAGCAAGCCGTAAAGAAAGGTACAGCCTTTGATAACTTCTGGACAGTATTCTCATTATTAGGTATTTCAGTGCCAACGTTCTTCTTTGCGCTTGTATTGATTTTCTTCGTGGGATTAAATATTCCAGGAATGCCAATTAATGGAATGCGAGATACGATGTTGTCAGCTTTTGGATATTCTAGCATCTTCCAGGAAATTGGAGATATTGCACTTCACTCTATTTTACCAGTTATTGTATTGGCGTTTAGTTCATTTGCGTCATTCTCTCGTTATGTACGTAACTCTATGGTTGAAGTTATCAACATGGATTATGTTCGTACAGCTCGTTCAAAAGGTCTAAAAGAAAAGACAGTTATTTACAAACACGCATTTAAAAATGCTCAAATTCCATTGGTAACATTGTTAGGATTATACATTCCAACATTGTTCTCTGGTGCCGTTATTCTAGAAACAGTATTTATCTGGCCTGGAATCGGAAAAATTTTAATTGATGCGATTAACCAACGTGATAACTCATTAGTTATGGCATGTTTGATGTTTAGTGCGTTATTAATGTTAATTGGTAACCTATTATCAGACGTATGCTACACATTGGTTGATCCACGTATCAAAGTAGAAGATTAAGGAGGGACTATAGATGGCTAAAAAAGAAGAAGTAGTTTTAGAATCTGGTGAAAAAATTGAATCTATAGGTCCTTGGGCGATTGCGTGGAAAAAATTCAAAGCGAATCCCGTTGCCATGGCAGGTTTAATCATTTTTATTTTAATTGTGATTGCGGTTATTGTTATACCACCACTATTAGGATATAACGTTAATGATTATGATTTACAAAATCCAAACCAAGTTCCAGATGCAACTCACTTATTAGGAACAGATAAACAAGGACGTGACTGTTTATATCGTCTATTCTTAGGTGGACGTATTTCAATTATGGTTGGTTTGATTGCTGCGATTATTACAGTTATCTTAGGATGTGTAATTGGCGGTATTTCAGGTTACTATGGTGGTAAATTGGATAACATTTTAATGCGTTTTACAGAAATTGTATACTCACTTCCATTTACACCAATGATCATTGCGGTAGCTGCCACAATGTTGTGGGTACCACAAAGTCAAAAAATGTATACAGTAGCTGTATTGATTGGTTTATTATCTTGGCCAGGTCTTGCACGTTTGGTTCGTGGACAAATTTTAACATTACGTGAACAAGAATTTATGCAAGCATGTGAAGCCTTAGGTATTTCGGATTTCTCTAAAATCTTCAAACATTTACTTCCAAACGTATTGTCTTTAGTCATTGTAAATGCAACTTTACAAATGGCAAGTGCAATCTTAACGGAAGCTGGTCTTTCATTCTTAGGTATGGGTGTTACAGCTCCAACTCCATCTTGGGGTAACTTAATGAACTTAGCTCGTGACTCTTATGTTTTCCAAAACTATCCTTGGGAATGGATGCCTGCAGGTTTAATGTGTTTATTAACTGTAATTTCTATCAACTTAATTGGTGAAGGATTACGTGATGCATTTGACCCTAAGGAAATTCAATAGTAAGGAGGATACACGATGTCTGTAAATAAAAAAGTTATTCGAGTGGAAGATCTTCGCGTATACTTCCATACTAAAAAAGGAGATTCTAAAGCCGTTGATGGTAACCATTTTACAATGTATGAAAATGAAACTTTAGCGATTGTAGGTGAATCTGGTTGTGGTAAATCTGTAACGGCTATGTCTATTCTAGGCTTAGTAAGTAAACCAGGTGAAATTATGCCTGGATCAAAAATTGTGTATATGGGAAATGTGGAAAGAGATGAACAAGGATTAAATCTTGCCACTGCTACAGATGAAGAAATTCGTAACATTCGTGGTAATGAAATCTCTATGATTTTCCAGGAACCAATGTCAAGTTTGAACCCAGTTATTACAGTTGGAGATCAAATTATGGAAAACATCTTAACACATGAAGATGTTTCTAAAGAAGAAGCTAAATCTCGTGCAATTGAGTTATTAGCTGAAGTTGGTATTTCTCGTCCTGAAAAAGTTGTTGAAAACTATCCATTCCAATTATCAGGTGGTATGTGTCAACGTGTTATGATTGCGATGGCTTTATCTTGTCATCCAAAATTGTTAATTGCGGATGAACCAACAACCGCATTGGACGTTACTATTCAGGCTCAAATCCTTTCTTTGATGAATAAATTAAAGAAGGAAACAGGAACAAGTATCATGTTGATTACCCATGACTTGGGTGTTGTTGCTCAAGTTGCCGATAACGTTAACGTTATGTATGCTGGTAAAGTTGTTGAAACAGCTCCTGTTGAAGAATTGTTTAAGAATCCAAAACATCCATATACAATTGGATTAATGAATTCTATGCCTTCGCTTGCTGAAGAAGGTAAACGCTTAAGTACAATTGAAGGTAGTGTACCAAACCCATTATACTTACCAAAAGGATGCTACTTTGCGGATCGTTGTCCTTATGCATCTGCACGTTGTAAAGAAGGTCAACCTACAGATACAAAGATTAAATCTCGTCACCATGTATGGTGTTTCAAGGTTGAAGAAGAAATGAAACAGGAGGGATAGTCATGGCAGAAAAGAGAAAAATTCTAGAAGTAAAACACTTAAAAAAATACTTCCCTCTAAAAAAAGGAAAAGTGAAAGAAGGAGATCCTTGCGTTAAAGCCGTAGATGATATCACTTTTGATTTATATGAAGGTGAAACATTAGGTTTAGTAGGTGAATCTGGTTGTGGTAAATCCACTTTAGGACGTACAATCATCCGTTTATATGAACCAACAAGTGGAGAGGTTATCTTCGAAGGTGAAGATATTGCCAAAAAATCAAAGAAAGAAATGCGTAAATTACGTGAAGAAATGCAATTTATCTTCCAAGATCCATATTCTTCATTAAACCCTCGTATGACTGTATTTAATATTTTGGCTGAACCACTAATTGCTCATGGTAAATTTAAACGTGGTCCAGAATTGGATGCGTATGTTAAAGACTTAATGGATCGTTGTGGTCTTCCAAGCTATTATTGTTATCGTTATCCACACCAATTTTCAGGTGGACAAAGACAACGTATTGGTATTGCTCGATCATTAGCTCTTGATCCAAGTTTTATCATTTGTGATGAGCCAGTAAGTGCGTTGGACGTTTCTATCCAGTCACAAATTATTAACTTAATGAAGGATATGCAAGAAGAAAAAAATATTTCTTATATCTTTATTTCTCACGATTTATCTGTTGTAAAACACATTTCAGATCGTGTAGGTGTAATGTATTTAGGAAGTATGATGGAGCTTGCAGATAAGAATGAAATCTATTCAAACCCTCAACACCCTTATACTAGAGCGTTGATTGGTGCGATTCCTTTACCAGATCCTTCAAAACGTACAGAATTACAAGTTATTCAAGGTGAAATTCCTTCAAACGTAAACATTCCAAGCGGATGTAAATTTAACCCTCGTTGTCCATTCGCAAAAGATATTTGTAAGACAACAGAGCCAGAAACAAAAGAAGTGAAACCAAACCATTTTGTTAAGTGTCACTTTGGAGGAGAATTTTAATGTCAAAACGCCCATCTTTGCGTGAGATGTTAGAAAAAAAAGAAAAACAAAAAGGGAAAGAAGATCAGCTAGAAAAAGATGATTTTCTTGCTCTTTTAATTGCTGCTGGATCTACGTTTTGGCCTATATTACTTGCTGGAATTGCCATTTTAGCATTGTTTATTTTAGGTTGGAATGCGATCTTTGCATAATACAGAGAAGTCATCTGGCTTCTCTATTTTTTTAGGAGTAGGATATGAAATTTAATGAATATAAATATGAACACTTAGATGTCAAAAAACTACAAGAAACATTAGCGAATATTTGTTCAGGTATTACGGATGCGAAAACTTATGAAGAATATAAACAATATTTTAAGGAATTAAATAACGTAAATCGTCAAATCATGACCGCACAAACTTTGGTTGAAATTCGTCATACAATTAATACAACTGATGAATTTTACGCAAAAGAAAATGATTTTTTAAATGAAATGATTCCTGTTTTGCAAGAGTCTGTTGTCAATTGTAACAAGGCAATTATGCAAAGTGTATTTGTAGAAGATTTGAAAAAAGATATTCCTGAAACATATTTTCTACAAAGGGAAATGGAACATCGATCTTTTGATCCAAAAATCATTCCTGAAATGCAAGAAGAAAATAAGTTGTGTTCAAAATATCAATCCATTGTTGCGAGTGCACAAATCGAATTTGATGGGCAAACCTATACACTTGCTGCTTTAGAGGTAAAGACAAACGATAAAAATCGTGATACTCGTAAGCGTGCCATGAAAGCCTATTGGGGATGGTATGAAGAACATGCTAAAGAAATAGGAGATGTCTTTGATCAATTGGTTAAAGTACGTACGAAGATGGCTAAAAAGCTTGGCTATGATAATTTTATCGAATTAGGCTATTATCGCATGCAACGTTTTGATTATAATCAAGAAGATGTTGAAAACTATCGTAAACAAGTATTAGAAGATGTAGTTCCATTTGACAATGAATTATATGCTCGCCAACAAAAACGTTTAGGTTATGATACACTACATGCATGGGATGAAAAATATGAATTCTTAACAGGAAATCCAACCCCAAAATATGACCGTGAAGAATTAGTAAAACGAGCACTAAAAATGTATCAAGAATTAGATCCTAAAACGGGTGAATTTTTTGAATTTATGACAGATCATGAACTCTTAGATTTAGATGCTAAACCAGGCAAAGCGGCTGGAGGCTATTGTACATTTATTCCGAATTATGAATCTCCATTTATTTTTGCGAATTTTAATCATACAAGTGGGGATGCTGAAGTGTTAACACATGAAGCAGGTCATGCATTCCAATGTTATTCAAGTAAAAATATATTCCCAATTGATTGTGTATGGCCAACAAGCGAGTCTTGTGAAATTCATTCTATGTCAATGGAATTCTTTACATACCCTTGGATGAACTCATTTTTTGAAGAGGATACAGAAAAATATTATTTTAAACATTTAAGCGGAACGGCAAAATTCTTGCCATATGGTGTTTTGGTTGATCATTTCCAACATGAAATATATGCACATCCTGATATGACTCCTGAACAAAGAATGACGACTTGGAGAAATTTGGAAAAACAATATTTACCGCATAAGAACTACGAAGAAATTGATATCCTAGAAAAAGGAGGTTGGTGGATGCGCCAATTACATATTTTTATGTATCCATTCTACTATATTGATTACACACTAGCTCAAGTTTGTGCAATGCAATTCTGGACGCGTATTCAGAAAAAGGATTCAAAAGCATTTGAAGACTATAAACACATTTGTGAAATTGGCGGTACTTTACCATTTAAAAAGATTGTCAAGGAAGCTGGTTTAAAGGTTCCTTTTGAATCTGGATGTTTAAAGGAAACTATGGAAGAAATTCGTGCTTGGTTCAATATGGCGGATGATTCGAAATTTTAGAAGCTGAAAAAGCTTCTTTTTTTCTTGATTATTATATAATTTTCTACTAAAATACTTAGGAACCTAAGGAAGTGAAATGATGGAAGTTGGAAGACAAATAAATAAAATTTCAAATTGTTTAAGAAGAAGATCACAAAAGACACAAGAAAAGATTGGACTCACAAGTACGCAATCCTTTGTCTTAAATTATATTATGGCAAGTCCTTCTCCAGTTTATCAAAAGGATATTGAGAAAGAGTTTAAGCTTCGTCCAAGTAGTGCAACACAGTTAATTGGCACCATGATTGAAAATGGATGGATACAAAGAAAAAATTGTGAATCGGATAAACGATTAAAAGAAATTGTTTTTACGGACGCTTGTCAATATGTAAAAGATAGTATTCGTGATGAGATTTGTGAAACGGAAAAACAATTGATCCAAGATATCACAAAAGAAGATTTAGATGTGTTTATGAAAGTGACAAATCAAATGTTGAAGAATTTGGAGGGATAGAAATGAATAATAGTGCATGGATGGTAGAAAATAAAGTTTCAGATGTGGTTAAAAAGATGGCGATTCCAAGTGTTATTTCTAGCTTGGTTACTGTTGTATATAATATGGCTGATACCTTTTTTGTAGGACAAACACAAGATCCATTACAAGTGGCAGCCGTAAGTCTTACAAATCCTATTTTTATTTTGTTTATGGCAGTAGCCAATATGCTTGGAATGGGAGGTAGTGCCATTGCGAGCACAGCATTAGGAAGAAAGGATGAAACAAAGGTAAAAAATGTTTCGAGTTTTGTGACTTATATTTCGCTTATTGTTGGCATTTTCTTTTGCGCCATCTTACTATTGTTTCCTGATGCTTTGTTGAGTCTATTTGGAGCCAATGCAGATACGATGGATTTGGCAAAAGGATATACTTTCTATATCGCATGGGGAGCTCCATTTATTATTTTTTCAGCTGCTGCAAGCTTTATAGTACGTGCACAAGGTGATAGTAAAGAAGCGATGATTGGAAGTATGATAGGTACAATCATTAATATTGTGCTAGATCCAATTTTTGTTTCTGTATTTCATCAAGGTGCAGCTGGTGCAGCAATCGCAACGACATTAGGTAATATTTTGGCTAGTCTTTATTATATTTATTATTTTGAAAAGAAATCTAAGATCATGTCGATTCGTCTTAAATATTTTTCAATGAAAGTATTTAAAAGCGTATGTTTATCAGGACTTCCTATGGCCTTGTTTTCAAGTTTAATGAGTATTTCGACAATCCTTATGAATTTAATTTTAGTTCAATATGGCAATAGTGCAGTAGCTGCGGTTGGTATCGTGTTTAAGGCAAACATGTTTGTGACTTTCTTGCAGATGGGACTTGCGAATGGCGTACAGCCAATCTTGGGATATTGTTACGGTAGTGGTTCACAAGCCAGATTTAAGGAAGTGGAAAAATACACAAAGAAGTGTTGCTTAATTTGTGGTGTTATTTTATCTGCAGTATATATCGTGTTCCGTTCGCAAATTATACAAATCTTTATTAATGACACACAAACGATTGAATATGGAATTCCTTTATTGGTAGGATACACTTTGTCTGGACCTTTTATTGGATTGCTTTTTATGAACATGAATGTTTTACAGACTTTAAATCATCCGATGCACGCAACGGTTTTATCTTTATTTAGACAAGGCTTGTTATTTATTCCATTGTTGTTTATTTTTAATGCTTTATTTGGTTTTACTGGGGATGCAATTGCACAATCAGTGACAGATATTGTAACGATTCTCTTGTCAATTGTATTAAAAAATAGAGTGATACGACAGGTAGAATCCGCGATTTGATGATATACTTACTTTATGAATATCGCATTAATTACAGGAGCAAGCAGTGGATTAGGAAAAGAGTTTGTTTTGCAACTTTCTCAAAATAAAAATATTGAAGAATTTTGGGTGATTGCTCGAAGAAAAGAGAAGTTGATGGAACTTCAAAATTTCACTTCGAAAAAAATAGTTCCGCTATCTTATGATTTAAGTTTCGATTCTAGCTATGAAGCGATCCATAAAAAATTAATTCAAGAAAATCCAAATATTACGTATTTGATTTGTGCTGCAGGGCTAGGGAAAGTTGGAGCTATCAAGGAAATGCCGATTGAAAATCAACAAAGTATGATACGTATTAATGTAGAGTCGATTGTGAAAATTACACGAATGGCCCTAGATTATATGACTCCAGGCAGCCGTATTATCGAAATTGGTTCTATTGCAGGATTTCAGCCAATGCCTTATTTTGGGGTATATGGTGCAAGTAAAGCATTTGTTCAAAGTTATACGAAAAGTTTACACGAGGAATTGAAAGAAGAAGGAATTAAGGTGACTTTAGTTTGTCCTTATTGGGTAAAGGATACAGAGTTTATCTCAAAAACAGAAATTTTAGGTGAACATTATACACATTATCCTTTCGCAACTACAAAAAAGAAGATAGTTTTACGTTCCTTACGTGCAAGTGATAAGAATAAGATTGTATGTACTCCAGATATCATTTCTTTTGTGGATCGAATCTTTAGTAAGGTTTTACCACATTGTTTGTATATAAATATAATGAAATTTGTATCGAATCATTGAGAAAAGCCCTTGATTTAAAGGATAAGTGTTGATATAATCTAAACGCACTTACTTTGAGTCGACATGACTTAAGGCGGAAGGAGGATACATAACATGAAACAAGGAATTCATCCTGATTATCATAAAGTTAAATGTATCTGTACATCTTGTGGTGCAGAATTCGAAACAGGAAGCACAATTAAAGGTGATGAATTACGTGTAGATACTTGTAGTAACTGCCATCCATTCTTCACAGGTCGTCAACGTTTCGCTGCTGCTCAAGGTCGTATCGAGAAATTTAACAAAAAATACGGAATTAAGTAGTAAAATATATAACGGTGTCTTTCATGACATCGTTTTTTCTATTATAATAGTTCTAATAGGAAAAGAGTGTGTTAATTATGAATAAAGCAAAAAGAATGGATTTATTTCAGCCATCTATATTTACGGAGTTGAAAATTTTGAAGACAGAATATACAAAAAGAACAGGAAATCAAACAATTGATTTTTCGGTAGGATCCCCTAATATTGCGCCAGAACCATCTATTATGAAGGCTTTACAGGATGCAGTTATGGTCCCTGAAAATTATAAGTATGCGATTAATGAATTGCCTGAGATGAAGGAAGCGATTCATGATTGGTATTTAAATCGTTATCATGTAGAACTTTCAAATAATGAAATGATATGTTTACAGGGGTCTCAAGAAGCTTTGAGTACGTTGTTTTTGGCTATGTGTGATCCGGGGGATATTGTATTGGTTCCAGATCCTTATTATCCAATTTTTAGTGATGGGCCTAAGATTGCAGGGGCAAAAGTGGAATATATGCCTTTATTACAGGAACATGATTATTTGATTCAATTGAATGAGATTGATGAGGGAATTGCGAAAAAGGCGAAAATGATGATTGTATCCTATCCAAACAATCCTACTTGCGCTACGGCACCAGATTCTTTTTATGAAGAATTAATTGCGTTTGCGAAGAAGTATGACATTATTGTTTTGCACGATAATGCCTATAGCGAATTGGTGTTTGATGGCAAAATAGGAAAGAGTTTTTTATCATTTGATGGAGCTAAGGATGTAGGAATTGAATTGAATTCATTTTCTAAAACATATGGTATGGCAGGAGCTCGCCTAGGTGTTTGCGTAGGAAATCAAGAAGTGATTGAATGTTATAACACATTAAAATCAAATATGGATTATGGTATTTTCTTACCTATTCAATATGCGGGTATTGAAGCATTACGTCATGGAGGAGCTGGTATTCATACGACATGTCAAGCGTATCAAGATCGTAGAGATGCCTTGTGTGAAATCTTTGATACGGTAGGATGGCATATTGAAAAGAGTCCAGCAACTATGTTTGCGTGGGCTAGAATTCCTGATTCTTATAAGGATTCTAAAGCCTTCACAAAAGATTTATTGGAAAAGACAGGTGTCGTTGTTACACCGGGTCAATCTTTTGGAAAACAAGGTGAGCGATATGTTCGTTTAGCTTTGGTTCAAGATCTTGAAGATATCAAGGAAGCGGCTAAACGAATAAAAAATGCAAAAATATTTGAATAAAAGTGCTAAATGCACTTTTTTTTTCGTATAAGAGTATATGAGGTGTAATCGATGTCAAAATGAAGATCCTAGACTCTTCGCCAATGATCATGGCACTTATTATTGTTTAAAGTGTATTTCGTTTTCAAGAATGGAGGTAAATACGTTGGTAAAACCGGTTGAACTATCTCATCGCACTTGGGTAGGTAAGCCGACTTTAAAGTATGAATTAACGAAAGCACAAAAAGTGGTCAGTCATCAAATTGTTGAATATTTAGAGTCTGGAAAAAATGTGTTCTTATATGCAGCTACAGGAGCAGGAAAGACAGAATGTGTGTTTGAAAGTATTTGTGCATATTTGGCTGTGGGAAAGAAAATTTGTTTTGCGATTAGTCGAAGACAAGTGGTTCTTGAAATCGCACAAAGGTTAAGAATAGCTTTTCCTGAATTGAGTGTTGTTGAGGTTTGTCAGGAGTATACAAAAGTGACGGATGCAGATTTAATTGTATGTACAACCCATCAATTATATCGGTATCCTTATGCTTTTGATTTATTGATATTAGATGAATTGGATGCGTTTCCTTTTGTAGGAAATGATCTTCTTCAAAATATTGCGAATCAGGCTTGTGTTGGTCAAAAATTATTATTAAGCGCGACTCCAGATAATCAAAGTTTAAAAGAGATTGAGGACGGAAAAATGAAGATGGTTACTTTATTTCAAAGGCCGCATGAACATGTATTGATTGTTCCTGAAGTTCGCCAGGTAAATGTGTGGATTCAATGGATTTTAGTTATATATTATTGTATTCAATTTAAAAAGGAGCGTAAACAGGTTTTGGTGTTTGTACCTACAAAGAAAGAGGCAAGACGTATGTCTATTGTATTAAATTTGTTTGTGAAAACTTGTTATGTTCATTCATCAAGTGAAAATCGAGATGTGATTTTGGATGATTTTAGAAATAAAAAACAAGAAGTATTAGTTTGCACAACGCTTTTGGAACGTGGAATTACTATTCCTAGTGTTCAAGTGATTGTTTATCGTGCAAATCATTCTGTTTTTACTACGGCAAGTTTGATTCAGATTTATGGAAGAGTGGGTCGAAGTTTTAATGATCCGGATGGAAGGGGGATTTGTTTGTGCGAAAATATCAACGATTCTATCAAAGATTGTGTGAAGCAAATCAAAGAGATGAATCGTTCTGCTTGTGCTGTCATGAAAAAATGAGTGAGAAAAGAGATATTGATGTATTTTTGTTTAATGATAAAAAGGTTTGTTTAGATTGTTTAAATCAGGTGGTTGTACATAAACAAATTTATCGTATTAATGGGATAGATTGGCATGTTTTGTATGAATATAATGAATTTTTAGAAAGGTTATTTTTTCGATATAAAGAACAGCGGGATGTTGTGTTAAAGGATGCATTTTTAAATGGTTATCATAAAGGTTTTTCTAAATATTGTGTTTGTGCATTATGCAGTAGTGATGAAAAAAGGTATTTTAGAGGGTTTGAGCCGATTATTGATATTTTATTAAGTATAGATGTTGAGGTTTGTTCCCCTTTTTATAAGAGGGAAAATGTTAAGCAGTCTTCTTTGCCGGGAAAAGAGCGTAAAAAAATAGGGGATGTGTTAGCTTTGAAGAGTCATTATCCTTTGGTGAATAAGAAAATTTTATTAGTGGATGATGTATGTACAACGGGATCGACATTGTTGGCGGCATGTGATTTGTTGCATCCTTCAAAGGTGTTTGTGATTGCGGCACATCCTTTGTGGATTGAGGCAAATAAAGAAAACGTGGTAGTCAAAAGGGGTGTGTTTTGGTAAAATAGATGCGAAGGGGCGTAGTGTCATGGAAAAACGTAGAAGAGATGAAAATGATGAAATTTCTAAATTATTAGATGCTTTTTCTGAAAATGAAGAGGATACTTTACAACAGAAAATGGATCGTTTTAATGAGGGGAAAGTAAGATCTAGAGTAGAAAAACATAAACCAGAGCCTGAAATACCATTTCATATGAATGATAGAGATGATGAAATAGATAACACAGTGATTGTAGGTAGAGAGGATTTAGATGATATATCGGCCACAAAAACAGTTGCCTTTGATGCGGATGAACTAAAGTCACAAGCAAATGATGTGAATGGAACGGTTGTGATTGATGATGATGAGATTCAATCTTTATTGGATGAAGATCGTGGTCCTGAATTAAAGCGTGAAGTAATCAAGTCAAAAAAGAAATCGAAGTCTTCAACACCAAAGAAATTGGGATCAAATAAGAAAGTGATTTATATTCTTATGGCTATTGTAGGAGTTGTTCTTTTTTCTTTGTTGGTTTTTGGAGGAATGAAGTTATTGTCTGGAACAAGTAGTAGTGATGACAAGACGGAAGAAGTTCAAAAGAAGAATTATCAGGAATTGTTGGATTGGGCAAATAGTTATGATGATTTAACTTCATCCCAAAAAGCGGATATTACAGATTATGAAACAAAATATAACAGCTTAACAAAGGCGCAGAAGGCAAAGATCGATGAGATTTTAGAGGGTACAACTGGTAGTAGCTTTAATGAGTTGTTGGCAAAAGCCAAAACAAGTGATACAAAGACATCGAAGAAAAACAACAATACAGAGGTTGCGGAGAAGAAGGCGAAACTTCAAGAGAAGATTGATGATTTGAAAGAGCAGCTTTCAACGGCTCAATCGGAATTATCAAGTGCTCAACAGGCTAAAAGTGATGCACAATCGCAAGTAGATAGCATCCAGGCACAGATTGAACAGATTTATAAGAAAAAATCAGATGCTTCTAATGCGACACAGAGTGCATTGGCTGCATATAATGAGGCTCAAGCAGCGTTAAAGACTTGTGAAGATCGTAGAGCTGAAATTGAAGCGAAAGATCAATCAGAGGTTACAGAAGAAGAGTGGGCTGAGTTGCAACAGCTATATAACCAGCGTTCAACTTTACAGGCAAATGTAAAGAGTACAAAATCGGATTATGATAAGGCGAAAAGTGCAGAGGATAGCTTGGATGTTTCAGATTTAGAGAGCCAAAAGAAAAAGGCACAAAGTAATGTAGATTCAGCAACTAGTGATGAATCGACGGCTCAAAGCAAAGTGGATTCTATTAATTCACAAATTTCAAATTATCAAAGTCAATTGGATAAATTAGGCTAATTCCTTTAGGAATGGCCTTTTCTTTTGTTTTACCTTTTATTGTGTTTGTTTTTTTGCTAGAATAGTAACGGAAAGTCTGGTGAAAACATGCGAAATGCGATTGTTTTAGCTGCTGGAAAAGGGACTCGAATGAAGTCTAACAAGAGCAAGGTTATGCATTCAATTATTGATCGGCCTATGTTGGCATATATTATTGAGGCATTAAGAGAAGTTCATGTAGAACGTATCGTTGTTGTTGTTGGATATCAAGCAGATAGTATTAAGAAAGCTTTTCCAGATGTAGAATTTGCTCTACAAGAACCACAGTTGGGTTCGGGTCATGCGGTTATGCAGGCTACACAATTAAAAGATGAAGAAGGAGATACAATTGTCATCAATGGAGATGGACCTTGTATTCAACCGGAAACGTTGGAAAAGTTATTTGAAACAAATAAAGATGCATCTTTAACGCTTCTAACTTCTGTTCTTGAAGATGGTGCTCATTATGGACGTATTATTCGTGATGATAATGGTGTTGTTACGGGTATCGTAGAGGCAAAAGATTGTAGCGAAGAACAAAAGAAAATTTGTGAAATCAATGCAGGAATGTATTGTTTCAAAAACAAGGATTTGTTTGAAAATCTATCTAAATTAACGACAAATAATGCTCAGCATGAGTATTATATTACGGATTTGGTTCAGATTTTGGCAAGTCAAGGTAAGCTTGTAAAAGGCTATGTTGTTGAGGACCGTGATGAGGTTATGGGAATCAATGATTGTGTAGAATTGCATAAGGCTTATGAATGGATGAGAAATCGTATCAATTTATATTGGATGCGTGAAGGCGTTCAAATTGTAGATCCTTTACGTACTGTTATTGGTAAGGATGTAAAAATTGGTAAAGATGTAATTATTCATCCGAATGTAGAGATTATTGGAAATTCGGTTATTGAAGACAATGTGGAGATTCTTCCAAATTCATATTTGAAGGATGCTCATATTGAATCGGATCAATGTATCGGCCCTATGGCAGTGATTCAGTAGTATTAAGATAGTTTAAATCAGAAAAAATAGAAGAAAGGATCAATCATGAAAAACACTATTGTATTTGCGTTATCATCAAGCGTAGAATTAGCAAAAGACATTTGTAAGGAATTAGGATTGGAATTAGGTAAGTGTGAGGTTAAACACTTTGCGGATGGAGAAATTTTAGTTGAGCTTGGAGAATCTGTTCGTGGAAAACATGTTTATTTTGTACAAAGTACAAATAAGCCTGTAAATTCAAATTTAATGGAAATTTTAATTGGTATTGATGCTTGTAAAAGAGCGAGTGCTGCAAGTATTACGGCCATCATTCCATATTTTGGATATGCTCGTCAAGATCGTAAAGCGAAACCTCGTCAACCAATTACAGCTAAATTGGTAGCTTCTTTATTAGAAAGAGCTGGAGCCGATCGTATTGTAACTGTTGATTTACATGCAACTCAGATTCAAGGTTATTTCGATATTCCTGCAGATGATATTACTGCAAATGGTTTAATTGCGGATTATTTTAAACATCAAACTGGTTTAGGAGATATTTGTGTTGTTTCTCCAGATCATGGTGGAGCTGTTCGTGCTCGTAACTTGGCAAATGCATTAGAAGCGCCTATTGCGATTATTGATAAACGTCGTCCAAAACCAAATGTAGCTGAGGCAATGAATTTAATTGGGGATGTAAATGGTAAAACAGCTATCATTATTGATGATATGGTTGATACAGCTGGTACATTGTGTTCAGGTATTAAAATGTTAAAGGATAAAGGTGCAAAAGCAGTTTATGCTTCTTGTTCTCATGCGATTCTTTCTGGACCTGCGATTGAGCGTTTAAAGGCAGCTGGACTTGCAGGTTTTGTATGTACAAATACAATTGAACAAACAGAAAATTTAAAAGAATACCCAGAAATGACAGTTCTTTCAATGGCTCCATTATTGGCTGGATTGATTCAGGCTGTTGAAGAAAACTCTTCATTATCTGAAGTATTAGCTCACGCATTTGATGATGAATAATAAAATGGAAACATTGTTTATTGGTTATCCACCTTGTTCTACGTGTAAAAAAGCATATCAAGCTTTAGAAGATTTGGGGATTCATGCCACATACCGAAATATCAAGGAAGAAAATCCAACAGTTGAAGAGATTCAGGAATGGCTTTCCAAAGGGGTAGAACTTAAAAAGCTATTTAATACGAGCGGTATGTTGTATCGTGAATTGAATGTAAAAGAAAAACGAGAAACCTATTCACAAAATCAACTTATTGAATTATTGGCATCAAATGGTATGCTTGTAAAAAGACCAATTGTGATTCAAGGAGATACGATTCTTGTTGGCAATTGTGTTAAAGAATATGACAAATTAATGAAATAAAGAGTCCAACTGGACTCTTTTTCTATACATAGGTTTATTTGAATATAGAATTGAAATTTGATTCGATTTGTTTGGTAGCCTTGCCTAAATCTAGATTCTTGATTTCACAGATTTTTTTAGCTACATATTCCACATACATGGGTTCATTTTCTTTTCCTCTAAAAGGAACGGGTGTCAAATAGGGTGAATCTGTTTCTGTGATAATTCTTTCGATTGGACAGGCTTCTATACATTCAGGTGCTTGTCTAGCATTTTTAAATGTGATAGGTCCTGCAAAAGAGATCATAGAATCCATTTTTAAACATTCCATCATCGTTTCTTTGCTTCCACTAAAACAGTGGAAAATAATTTTTGTTTTGGAATATTGTTTTAGAATATCCATACAATCCTTTGTAGCTTCGCGCATATGAATGGAGATTGGAAGATTGTATTGGTTTGCGATTTTGATTTGTTGAATAAATAATTCTTTTTGAAGATCATTAAAGCTTGTATCCCAATAATAATCCAATCCTATTTCTCCTAGACAATCCATGTAGGGAACTTGTTTAATAAGGTAGTCCATTTTTTCTTGATCAATTTCTTTGGCATCACTTGGAAACCATCCAAACGCAATTTTAAAGAATGGATATTTAGATTTGAGTAGTTTAGCTCTTTCAAACTCTTCTATACCCGTACACATAATCATACAGGATGTTACTTTTTTATCTTGAATATTTTGAATAATTTCATCAATACGACTATACAATTGATCGCAAGTAATATGACAGTGGGAATCTGTATACATTTAAATACCTTCTTTCTTTTTGAAATCATGATATCATATATTTATTGATTTGGGAGGAATGAGCGTGCGAGTAAATGTAGATTTAAATGTGAGTGATGTTGAATTTTATACTGTGATGATAGAATCTTTAAAAGAAGATATTAAACGATATGCGAAGAAGGGGACAAAGTTAAAAGAAGGGATTCAATATAAGAAACCTTCCTCTCAAAGGAGTGGTATTGGCTCGAAGATTACGGTAACAATTAACAAATTAATTCCGAATCAAATGTATGTAGCTTCCTTTAAAACAGCGATTGATTATACCCAGGTGAGTTATGAAATCACAAAGCTTAGTGATTCAAAAATAAAAGTGACTTATGAGGAAAAGTATGAGAATGTTTCAAATGATAAAATTCCTGCTTGGAAACAAAAGATGGCTGAAAAGCAGTCGGCAAAAAGGACGAAGAAGATGTTGAAGGAAGTTGAAAATTTTATAATTTCCAAAAGAGACAAATAAGATACCAACTTTTCCAGTTCTGTTTTCCTATTGATTTGTTTGCGTTATAACATAAGTGTAGTAAAAGCTTTAACCCAACAAAAATCGAAAGGAGGAATTGGATATGTTTAAGAAGTTAGGTTATTTAGCTAGTGCATCACTAATGTTGGTTCCAATGCCTCTATATGCAGCAGGAACAGGAGTTGGACCTAATCAATTGTTTACACATACTGGATGGTTCTGTGTTGTATGTATGGCAACCATCGGTGCTGGTGTAGCGATTTGTGCAAAGAAGCATGATGATGAGAAATAAGAAATAATATTTAAAAAGGACACAAGGTGAAAAAGCCTTGTGTTTTTATCACACATTTCAACCTACAATCACATTCTTTAACATAGTTTTCATGTAATGTTTCGAAAAGAGAATGTTATTCTATAAGTGCCTTAAAGATAAGGCATGAATATAATAAATTGATATTCATATCTCTCTCCTTTATAAATGATAATATTAGAAAAAGAAGTGGTTTTGAGTTTTGTCACTTCTTTTTTATTAGCATTTTGTACACAATGAATACGACTTGATCAATAAGCCTAGCATAACATTTTCTTAGGTGTTATAAAGGGAATATAGATAGCGCTATTCATAAAATATAAGGCGTGGAAACCCATCGGTCTTTAGACCGTGAAAGGAAACGCCAACAATCTATCCTTGATTCTCAATGTAATGCTGTATTGTGCTTTCTGAGATTTCGCCAATGCTACATGCAAAATAACCATCTGACCAAAATATCTTTTTCTTCCAGTATTCGTTCTTTAGATTCTGTTGGAACTTTTCCCATAGATAATGTGTAGATTTCTGTTTAAGCTCTTTTACGATATCGAAAACACACTCTGTTGTATCGTATTCTAAAAGCAAATGTATATGATCAATATCTGTTTCCATTGCTAAAATATTCCAAGCGTGCGCGTTGGCAATATTCTTGGAGATGTCCTTAGTAGTAGATGATACACTATGTAAAGATAGTATAATATATGCAGTGAAAGGAGTATATACCATGCAGATTGATGAAGTGATGAAAATCAAAATAAACGGTATTTCAGATGATGTGGATTTAGCTTTTTCTGATATGACATATCAGTATGCACAAGCTTGTAATTACATCTCTGAATATATTTTTAGTCATGATATGAATATCAATTCTAACGCTTTAAGTAAAGTGCTTTACAAAACATTGCGTTCTACATTTGGATTGAAATCACAACTAGCACAATCTGCAATCAAGACAGTTACTGCTAGATATCAAACAGTCGATACACAATTAAAGAAGACACCATACAAATTTTCTGTGATTGAAAATGGTAAGAAGAAATATTACTCACATAAAAGAGACATGTTTTGGCTACAAAAACCAATCTATTTTTCTAGACCACAAGCAGATCTGGTTAGAAACAGAGACTACAGTTTTGTAGAAGAAGGAAAAGTACTATCTATCAATACTTTAGGAAAACGTGTAAAAGTTCCTTTTGATGTCCCAAAGCATATGTACAAGTTCTTTGACGAAGGTTGGAAATTTGGAACAGCTAAACTCGTACAGTTAAAATCTAATTGGTATCTGCATATTTCTGTTACTAAAGAAGTAGAAGAATTCTCTAGAGAAGATGTTCAA
Organism: bacterium; assembly: GCA_963631155.1. Classification (GTDB taxonomy): domain Bacteria; phylum Bacillota_I; class Bacilli_A; order Erysipelotrichales; family Erysipelotrichaceae; genus Holdemanella. The sequence goes on from CAVGPK010000015.1 coordinate 30,332, forward strand.
CATGTTGTTGGTATTGACAGAGGTTTACGCTTTATTACAACGACATATGATGACACCCAAAAAACTACTTTTGTACGTGGTAAAGAGATAAGAAAGAAACGAGACTCCTTTGACAAAGTGAGAGCAGAATTACAAGCGAAAGGCACAAAATCTGCAAAACGTGCATTAAAACGTATTTCAGGACGAGAGAACCGTTGGATGAGCGATGTGAATCATCGTATCAGTAAGGCACTCATTAATAAATACGGCAAAGGTACGTTGTTTGTGCTTGAAAACTTAGAAGGCGTCTCATTTGAAGAAAAGAATCAACACGGTAAAAAGCAAACACATGATTTACGTAATTGGTCTTTTTACGATTTAGAAACAAAGTTAAGTTACAAGGCAAAAGAAAATGGTTGCCATGTCATCAAAGTTGACCCACATTACACATCACAAAGATGTCCTCATTGTGGAACAATATTGAAAGACAATAGAAACCATGATAAGCACTTATATGTTTGTGGCCATTGTGGATTTACTAGCAATGACGACAGAGTAGGCGCGATGAATATCTATTTGTTAGGTACACTTTGGGTAACTGGTGAACAATCACCATCTTTTAAAACAATAAGCTAAGGTTTCGGTATAACCGGAACGCTATTAAACGGGTGTTGTCAACCACCCGGCGATGTAACAGCACAGAGGGTAGTATCCCTGCTATTAGAGTCCAGGAGAATTTGCATGGCAAATTACGCTAGTACTGGATGAGCTAGTTACAAGCCCACCGGTCCTTGGACCGTGGGTAGTTGACAGAAGGAGATAATATAATGAATAAAATTTAAAAATGTATTTGTTATGTTTGATGATTGCTTTAGTAAATCCGATTCTTTCGGTTAATGCATCTGAGGTTGATGAATCTGAAGTTTTGATGAACGCTTTGTTTGAAGGCTTAGAAGAAACGGATAAGGTATTAGAATTATCTGATGGTGGCTTCTTGTATGGTGAGGCAACAGATGTTGATGCAGAAGATGAAACGATTGTATATGCTAGTTATAACTCAGAAACGGATCAAAATTCTATCACAGTAAAAGAAGCAGTTGAAATAATTCAAAATGATGAGTGCATACAATCTAGAGGTGCTGGTTTACCTTCACAGACTCGATTGCTTGCTGCTGGAGCCGTATATACATCGAATGCTTTTAGCGGTTCAGGATGGCGATTTGGAGGCTATTATTTTAAGTCTGGAGGAAATGGAGATTGGTTAAAATGGTCTACATTTAATGATGATGGACGTGTAGGAGATATTGGAGATGCAACAAGTGTTAAAAATAATGCGGGTAGTAATCGTGGTATGAATTTGTATGTTGGTTATCCTCAATATTTAAATACCGCAAATGGAGGGCTTGTTTATTTTACGTATAATCCAAAGTCAGGAACATATTATCGTGTAGAAAATAATTAGGTGATTATAATGAAGAAACATTGTATTACATTTATTTTATTAATGTTTTCATTTTTTACTTGCACAACGAATTCGATTTGGGCTCAAGAAATAAATAATAATGCTGAAATTATAGAACAATTATTCAATGATTTTGAAGACACGGATGAATTGATTGAATTACCGAATGGTGGTTATTTATATGGTCAAGGAGAAGCAAAAGTGTATGAATACCTGGACTATATAGATGGAAATGCAGATCCAATAGAGGTTTATGACGTTTCTAATAATGAAAATAAGATAACTGTAAAAGAAGTAAAAGAAGAAATGAAAAATAATGTTGGAAACGTCCAACAAAGAGGTAGCTCCGTTCCAACTCAGGTGATGCAACTTGCGGCAGGTCAAGCGTACGTTTCAAATACATTTAGTGGTTCTGGATGGAGATTTAGTGGATATCAATTTGTGGCAGATCCTAGCACAGGATATTATCTAAAGTGGACGACTTATGTTGATGATGGAAGAGTGGGAAATGCGAGTTTAGCCATGAATACGTTAAAAGGACAAATATCAGGTATAGAGATTTACAAAAATCAGTCAAAGTACATTAATTATGGACCGAATGGACAGATTTACTATACATATAATCCAATAAATGGTACGTATTATAGAGTGGAAAACAATTAAGAATCAATAAAGAGTCACTTGAATGTGACTCTTTACTGCATGTGAATAATGTAAATGCATTTAAATATATTGTTTTGATATTTTGAATCTGTAGATATTGGTTTATTAAGGTGGATGGATTGTATAACATGATCGAATTCATTTAAAATATTTGTGTTTTGCGTTTTAAATTGAAATTCAATTAACTCCTGTTCATTACTCTTTTTGCTATGTAATATGATAATTTCATTTGGCATAACGTTTCTCAAAGAAAAATGAATCCATTTTGTATATAAATCAATTTGTTGATACAATGGAAAATCATTTAACAGGTCATCATCTAAGATAAATGATGTTTTTATGTTTTTTTCATCAAAAATAGATTGATGGTTGAGTAAAACCAGGGACATTGCTTGATTGTTTGAATAAAATCGATTAAATGCATTGTATGTCATTTCTTCGATTTTATTTATATCTAATTTAGCACTTTCTATATTATTTTCTTCAATATTGTTTGATAAGGAAGAAATATTATGTAATAAATTATGAAGAAAATCAAAATTGTTTTGATAGTTCTTTTTTAATTCATAATTTTTTATTAAAGTAGATTGAACAAAGAAACAAATGAATATGATAAGAGTCATTATGAAGACGTAAGTCAAAAGAATAGGTTGTTTAGATAAAGTAAACCAATAGTCATGGTTCCAGTATACAGTACTAACTAATAGAATTATAGGGAAAAAGACGATATAAGATAGCTTGGAAAATTCATGGCTTTTGTAAAATTTCAATAATAACCAGAGTTGAAAATATTCAAATAATTGAGTGAGTATAATGATTATAAAGTATTCATTAAAATTTGTTTCAGAACGAGGATGGATGAGATGAGGTATTTCTAAGCAGATGGTAAGAATAAATTTAGTGAAAATGATTGTAAAATAGAGTAGCGAAAAATAAGTGAGCTTTTTCAAAAAAGAATCTTTAAAAACTACAAGAATAAAAATAAAATCAAGAATCATAGAAAATAATATGTTTTGAGGATGAATGTTTATATGATATTCAATATAGTATTCAATAATTTGAACGAGTAAGAAAAATACAAGTGCTTGTATATGATTGCTTTTTCTTAATTCATAAAATTTGCTCATAAAGAAAAACATATACAATCCATTTAAAATATACATAATTATTAACATGATTATAAATCCTTATAAAGAAAACTGTAGTACTGTTCTTTAAATGTTTTTCGATACTTTCTTGAAACAGGAAGCTTTAAACCATTTGATAAATATAAATGTTTACCATCTTTAGTAATACTCGAAACATGTTTCAGATTTACAAGATAACATTTATAAGGTTGTTTGAAATTCATTTCATCTAAAAATTCTATCCAATATTTTAATGGATAATTTGTTTTTATCTCTTTACCATTATTGAAATGAAGAATGGTTGAACGATCTAAAAATTCAATAAAAATGATTTTATGGTAATGGATTTTATGTGGTGAAATTTTTTGATTGATAAATCCTGAATTTAATTCTATATGATGCTGAATGATTTTGCCCATTTCGTAATTGAATAATTGTTCATCAACAGGTTTAATAAAAAATCGTTTTGCTTCAATTTTGTATCTTTCGACTAAATATTGAGGATAGTTTGATGTAATT
>CAVGPK010000016.1:0-30369 GCA_963631155.1 bacterium
ATACAATAAAAAAGCTATGACCTTATGAAAAGTCATAGGCTTTGTCAACAATCTGAGATGAGTTATTCCTCATCTTTCAAAATTCTCATTACACCATTATATATTCCATCTTCATATGTGGATGTGGTCGCAAAGTTCGCAAAGCTTTTTACATAGTCACTCGCATTACCCATCGCAACACCGATATCGGCCTTCTTTAACATATGTATATCATTGGTGCTATCTCCAAAACAAATCGCATCCTTCCATGTAAGATTGACTTTATCTAAAATCATTTCGATTCCTTTTGATTTGTCATTATCATGGTTAAATATATCAAAACAAAATCCATCCGTCTTTACATTGATCAAATCACATCTTAAATCTGGATGTTTTTCCATAAATCGTTCAACTAAAGATTTATCTTTTGTAAGCACAACACCATTATAAGCAGCATGTCTTAAATGATACGATTGACTTGGATCATAAAATAAAGAGTCAAGCACATTACAGTATTTACAGAAATCATACATCGGATAGAAATTGTTGTAGATATATGTCGCATCACCAAAATGGAACATAAGACCTGTTTGGTTTGTTTTTGAAAAATCGACCAAGTCTTTCATGTTTTGTTTACAGATTGGAAAGGATCCTATTTCTTCAAAGTTATGATCTAATATATAACTTCCATTAATGAGTACATAATAATCAAATGTTACTCTTTCAAGGATAAGCTTTAATTGATTGAGAGGTCTTCCTGTGGCTGCACAGACAATGTATCCTCTATCTTTTAATGCTTGTATGGCCTCTAAAGCACTGTCTTGGATGATGTCATTTTCAGTTTGATAGAGTGTACCATCCATATCAAAAAATGCGATTTTATGTTTCATAGTAGGTCTCCTTTAAATTTATAGTCTTATTATACTTTTTTTTAATAAAATTGTAAAAAAGTGTTTGACATAAATAGTCTATTTAGTGTAAATTATTAATGCATGCGATTTAGGTTCTTGTATAAGGACCTATATTTCTTGGATGGGATGGACCCACCCGGGTTCGTTTGCTTGAATATGGAATTGAATATTTTTGAAAGGAGGATCTTATGCCTACAATCAACCAGTTGATTCGTAAAGGTCGTAAGGCCAGTCAAAACGTTTCAAAGTCTCCAGCTTTGAACCGTGGTTACAACTCATTGCAGTCAAAACCAACAAATTTATCAAGCCCACAAAAACGTGGAGTTTGTACTCGTGTTGGTACAATGACACCTAAGAAACCAAACTCAGCACTTCGTAAATATGCCCGTGTTCGTTTAAGTAATGGTATGGAAGTTACAGCTTACATTCCAGGTATTGGACACAACTTACAAGAGCATAGTGTTGTATTGATTCGTGGTGGTCGTGTTAAAGACTTGCCAGGTGTTCGTTACCACATCGTACGTGGTACATTAGACTGTGCTGGTGTAAACGATCGTAAACAATCACGTTCATTATACGGAACTAAAAAACCTAAGAAATAGATCAATCGTGAAAGGAGGAATTTAGATGCCTAGAAAAGGACACATTGCGAAACGTGACGTACTAGTAGACCCTATTTATAACTCTAAGTTGGTTACTCGTTTAATCAACAAAATCATGATTGATGGTAAAAAAGGGGTTGCACAAACAATTTTGTACAACGCGTTTGAAATCGTAGAAGTAAAAACAGGAAAAGCTCCAATGGAGGTTTTCGAACAAGCATTAGAAAATGTAATGCCTCAATTAGAATTAAAGGTAAGACGTGTAGGTGGTGCCAACTACCAAGTACCAGTAGAAGTTAGTGACGAACGTCGTTTAACTTTAGGTCTTCGTTGGATTGTAAACTATGCACGTTTACGTAATGAAAAAACAATGGAACAACGTTTAGCAGCAGAAATTATTGATGCTTCTAACGGAAGTGGTGCCAGTGTTAAAAAACGTGAAGACACTCATAAGATGGCTGAAGCTAACAAAGCTTACGCACATTACCGTTGGTAAGAGAAGGAGTAAAGAAATATGCCTAGAGAATATGCTTTACATGAAACTCGTAACATCGGTATCATGGCTCATATTGATGCCGGAAAAACAACAACAACAGAACGTATTCTTTACTATTCAGGTGTAAACCATAAGATTGGTGAAACACATGATGGTGCAAGTACAATGGACTGGATGGAGCAAGAACAAGAACGTGGTATCACAATCACTTCTGCAGCTACAACTTGCCATTGGAAAAAAACAGACGGAACTGGTAAAGAATGCCGTATCAACATTATCGATACACCAGGCCACGTAGACTTCACAGTGGAAGTTGAACGTTCTCTTCGTGTATTAGATGGTGCCGTAACTGTATTGGATGCCAAAGCAGGTGTTGAACCTCAAACTGAAACAGTTTGGCGTCAAGCAACTGAATATGGAGTACCTCGTATCGTATTCGTAAACAAAATGGATGCGACTGGAGCTGACTTCATTATGTCATGCAACACAATCGTAGAACGTTTAGGGGCAAAATCTTGTCCTATTCAACTTCCTATCGGTGCAGAAACTGAATTCGAAGCAATTATCGATATTATCGAAAGAAAAGCATATAGCTTCTCTGGAGATTTTGGACGTATTATTTCTGAAATTCCTGTACCAGAAGATCAAAAAGATCTTATGGAAGAATATCGTGCTAAATTATTAGAATATTTAGCTGATTATGATGAAGAATTCATGATGCAAGTGCTTGAAGGTGAAGAACCTTCAATTGAAGAAATTAAACGTGTATTACGTATTGCCGTATGTGCTGGTGATTTCTTCCCTGTATTATGTGGATCTGCATACAAAAACAAAGGTGTTCAATTAGTATTGGATGCAGTTGTTGACTATTTACCAAGTCCACTTGATGTACCTTCAATTAAAGGTACTACATTGGATGGAGAAGAAGATGCTCGTCACCCAAGTGATGAAGAACCATTCTCTGCATTAGCATTTAAAATTGCGACAGACCCATTCGTTGGAAAATTATCTTTCTTCCGTGTTTATTCAGGTACTGCAAAAGCAGGAAGCTATGTATTAAACTCAACAAAAGATAAAAAAGAACGTTTAGGACGTATCGTGCAAATGCATGCCAACTCACGTAACGAAATTCCTGAAGTTTATGCAGGTGATATCGCTGCCGCTGTTGGTTTAAAGGTAACGACTACTGGAGATACATTGTGTGATGAAGATCATCCAATTATCCTTGAATCTATGGAATTCCCAGAACCAGTTATCGAATTGTCTTTGGAACCAAAAACAAAAGCTGACCAAGACAAAATGGGATTGGCTTTAGCTAAGTTGGCTGAAGAAGATCCAACTTTCAAAACATATACAAACGAAGAAACTGGACAAACAATTATTGCCGGTGTAGGTGAATTACACTTGGATATCATTGTTGACCGTTTACGTCGTGAATTTAAGGTAGAAGCAAATGTTGGTCAACCACAAGTTGCTTACCGCGAAACAATCCGCACTGAAGCAGATTGTGAAGGAAAATATATTCGTCAGTCTGGTGGACGTGGACAATATGGTCACGTATGGATTAAATTCGAACCAAATGAAGGTAAAGGATTTGAATTCGTTGACGCAATTGTTGGAGGTAGCGTTCCTAGAGAATATATCAAACCAACGCAAGAAGGTTTGGAAGCTGCATTAGAAAATGGTATCATCGCAGGATATCCTGTTATTGATATTAAAGCTACATTATTTGATGGATCTTACCATGATGTCGATTCAAGTGAAATGGCATATAAGATCGCAGCAAGTATGGCTTTAAAGAATGCCGCCAAGAAATGTAACCCAGTAATTCTTGAGCCTATTATGTTCGTAGAAGTTACAGCTCCTGCTGAATATTTAGGTAGTGTAATGGGTGACGTTTCAAGTCGTCGTGGTCAAATTACTGAACAAGAAGAACGTGGAAACGCAATTATCGTTCGTGCTCATGTTCCATTGTCAGAAATGTTTGGATATGTAACTGACTTACGTAGCTTTACACAAGGTCGTGGAAACTATTCAATGAAGTTTGATCATTATTCAGAAGTACCTAAGAGTATTGCTGAAAAAATTATTAAAGAGAATTCAAGCGAAAACTAGTTGATTTTCGCTTGGTTCTGAAATACAATATTTATTGTATGAAATATGTTAGCGTTTAGGAGGAAATTATAAATGGCTAAGGAAAAATTTGACAGAAGTAAAACTCATGTTAATATTGGAACTATCGGTCACGTTGACCACGGTAAAACAACATTAACAGCAGCTATTACAACAGTATTAGCAAAAAAAGGTATGGCTAAAGCAGAAGCTTATGACCAAATCGATGGTGCTCCAGAAGAAAAAGAACGTGGAATCACTATCAACACTGCTCACGTTGAGTATCAAACAGCAACTCGTCACTATGCACACGTTGACTGTCCAGGCCACGCCGATTATGTAAAGAACATGATCACTGGTGCTGCCCAAATGGATGGTGCTATCTTAGTAGTAGCTGCATCTGATGGACCTATGCCTCAAACACGTGAACACATCTTGTTAGCACGTCAAGTAGGTGTACCTTACATCGTTGTTTATTTAAATAAATGTGACATGGTTGATGATGAAGAATTAGTTGACTTAGTAGAAATGGAAGTTCGTGAGTTATTAAACGAATACGGATTCGACGGAGACAACACTCCAGTTATCCGTGGTTCAGCTTTAAAAGCTCTTGAAGGAGATCCAAACTACGAAAAATCTATCGATGAATTAATGGATGCTGTTGATTCATGGGTACCAGATCCAGTTCGTGAAACTGACAAACCATTCTTAATGGCAGTTGAAGACGTTATGACAATTTCTGGTCGTGGTACAGTAGCTACAGGACGTGTTGAACGTGGACAAGCTCACTTAAACGACGAAGTTGAAATCGTTGGTATTAAAGATACTCAAAAAACAGTATTAACTGGATTGGAAATGTTCCATAAACAATTAGACGTTGCTGAAGCTGGAGATAACATTGGTGCATTATTACGTGGTATTGCACGTGATCAAATCCAACGTGGACAAGTATTAGCAAAACCTGGAAGTGTACACCCTCACACTAAATTTAAAGCACAAGTTTATGTTTTAACTAAAGAAGAAGGTGGACGTCATACTCCATTTGTTTCTAACTACCGTCCTCAATTCTACTTCCGTACAACTGACGTTACTGGAGTTATCACTCTTCCTGAAGGAACTGATATGGTAATGCCTGGTGACAACGTTGTTATGAACGTTGAATTGATTGCTCCAATCGCATTGGAAAATGGTACTAAGTTCTCTATCCGTGAAGGTGGACATACTGTAGGTGCCGGAAACGTTACTGAAATCGACGCTTAATTTGATTTAAGCTTATTAGACTGATACATTTGTATCAGTCTTTTTTTTGGATTATAATAAGTAGGTCGGAGGTTTTATTATGAACGATATTGAAATTTCAAATGAACTACTACAATTTATTGAATCCTCTCATTCCATGTTTCATTCGGTTGAAACAATTTCAAATTATTTAGAGAAAGATGGATTTACCTATTTAAAACAAGGCCAATCATGGAATCTTGAAAAAGGTGGAAAATATTATACTACTAGAAATCATTCAAGTATTATTGCCTTTAAGATTGGGAAGGAATTAAGTGATTATCATTTTCAATTAAGTGCATCACACTCAGATTCACCAACATACAAAGTAAAGAGTGTTCCAGAACTTTCTGGACCTAATGAATATTTAAGATTGGATGTTGAAGCATATGGTGGAATGATTGATTCTTCTTGGTTCGATCGACCACTAAGTGTTGCAGGACGTGTACTTGTAAAAAATGAAAAAGGTATTGAGTCTAAACTATTATATATAGATAAGGATCTATTGATGATTCCAAATGTCGCAATTCATTTTAATCGTGAAGTAAATAACGGATATAAGTATAATCGTCAAATTGATTTGTGTCCTCTATTTTCTTGTGGTGAATTAAATGCAGGCGCTTTTGATCAAATGATAGCGGATGAATTAGATGTACGAGTGGATCAAATTCTAGGAAAAGACTTGTTTCTAGTGAACCGTCAAAAAGGTGTTGTTTGGGGATACAAGAATGAATTTATTTCTAGTCCAAAATTAGATGATTTGCAATGTGCTTTTGTTTCTTTAAAGGCTTTTCTTGCTTCTGAAAATGATAAACATATTAATGTTTATTGTTGTTTTGATAACGAAGAGGTTGGCTCAAACACAAAACAAGGAGCGATGTCTACACTTCTTCAAGATGTCTTAAAAAGAATCAATATAAGCTTAAATAAAACGGATGAAGAATATTATCAGGCTATCGCAAAATCCATGATGGTCAGTTGTGATAATGCCCATGCGGTACATCCAAATCATGTTGAAAAAACGGATGCTGTGAATTGTACTTATATGAATAAGGGTGTTGTTATTAAAGAAAGTGCAAACCAAAAATATACAACAGATGCTTTTAGTCGTGCAGCCTTTACGCATATTTGTCAATTGGCTCATGTTCCATATCAGAATTTTGCGAACCGAAGTGATAGTATGGGTGGTTCTACATTAGGTAATTTATCTAATACACAAGTAAGTATGCATTGTGTTGATATTGGCTTACCACAATTAGCTATGCATTCAAGTTATGAAACGGCAGGAATCAAAGATACTGGGTATGCCATTCAAGCCTTATCTAAATTTTACGAAAGCAATATTTCGATTCTAGAAGCTGAAAAAATAGAGGTAGAAGAATAAAAAAGAGCACATTAGTCAGTGCTCTTTTTCGTCAATAATTCAATTTTTGTGATTTTATATTTATTGTTTAAAGTAAATAAAATCTTAGACTTTTTGATTTCTGTATTATTTACAGTTTCATTCATTTTATCAAATAGAATTTGTAGAAAATCGGTGGATAATTTTTTTGTAAGCTCCTCTTGTCCCTTTTCATTAAATAGTAAGACGAGTTCTTCACTATTATTTGAAATGTATTCATCTAGCATCGTTTCTAAGCTTTCGTTAATGGAATCAAAAGACACTGAGTTGATGTCAATTCCTTTGATTTGTACAATAACTTTGGATGTATCATTTTGTTCTTCTATTGCTTTTATTTTATAGTTTTGGATAAATTGTTTCGAAATATTTTTAGTAAAGTCTTCGGCATATTTTTCTGTATCTGAATCGAGACCTAATTTTTTTAAATCTTTTTTAACGGTAGAAGTAATCTTGTTTAGGGCAACTTGATCTTCAACGCTTTTGGTACAGTAGCTTAGTGCTTTATCGTAGTTTCCTTTTTGAACTTGTTGCAGATAATTATTTACAGTTTTTTTGATTTCGGATTCATGAGATTGTGTACAGCCAGTTAAGCTTAAAGAAAGTAATAGGCAAATACTAATGAATATTTTACGCATAAATTCCATCCTCTCTAAAAAGTATTATAATCGAAAACAAATGATATGACAAATTTGTGGGTTTTCATAAATGTTTCTGTAAATATTTACAAATCCTATTGACTTTGTAGGAATTATACTTTATTATACAAACTATAAGAATATTAAAGGAGAACAACAATGGCAAAATTAACGAGAGATCAACGAAAATTTAAATTCGAAACTTTACAACTTCATGTAGGACAAGAACAAGCAGATCCTGTAACGGATGCTCGTGCCGTTCCTATTTATCAAACATCTTCTTATGTATTTAAGAATTGTGATCATGCGGCAGCTCGCTTTGGATTGAGTGATGCAGGAAATATTTATGGACGTTTAACAAATCCTACTGAAGATATTTTTGAAAAAAGAATGGCTGCTTTAGAGGGTGGTGTGGCTGCTTTAGCTGTTGCGAGTGGTGCAGCTGCTGTATCTTATACGATTTTGACTTTGGCCCAGAAAGGTGACAATATTGTTTCTGCCAAAAATATTTATGGTGGATCATTTAACTTATTTGAGCATACACTTCCTGAGTATGGTATTGAAACTAAATTTGTGAATATTTTCGATGAAAAAGAAGTAGAAGCGGCGATTGATGAAAATACAAAGGCTGTTTATATTGAAACTTTAGGTAACCCAAATTCAGATGTTGTTGATATTGAAGGTATCGCCAAAATTGCGCATGCACACAAGATTCCTTTGGTTGTAGATAGCACTTTCGCTACACCTTATCTTGTTCGTCCTATTGAATATGGTGCTGATATTGTTGTTCATTCTGCGACTAAATTCATTGGTGGTCATGGTACAACGATTGGTGGTATCATTGTTGATAGTGGAAAATTTGATTGGGAAGCAAGTGGAAAATTTGATAGCTTAACTAAACCAAATCCAAGTTATCATGGTATTAGTTTTACTCAGGCTTGTGGACCTGCAGCATTTGTGACAAAGATTCGTGCTATCTTATTGCGTGATACAGGAGCAACGATTTCTCCCGTTCATTCATTTATTTTCTTACAAGGTTTAGAAACTTTATCTTTAAGAGTAGAACGTCATGTTTATAATGCGTTAAAAGTTGTTGAGTATTTAAATAATCATCCTCAAGTTGAGCATGTAAATCATCCAAGTGTTTCTACAGATCCTAAACAACAAGAGTTATATACGAAATATTTCCCTAATGGTGGTGGTTCTATTTTTACATTTGAAATTAAGGGAGATGCTCAAAAGGCAAAAGACTTTATTGATAATTTAGAGTTGTTCTCATTGCTTGCTAATGTTGCCGATGTAAAATCATTAGTTATTCATCCTGCCACAACAACACATTCACAATGTACAGAAGAAGAATTATTAGATCAAGGTATCAAACCAAATACAATTCGTCTAAGTATTGGATGTGAAAATATTGATGATATTATCCAAGATTTAGATGAAGCATTTAAGGCCGTAGCTTAAGACTCAGTTTTCTGAGTCTTTTTTTGAAAGGAAGAAATTATGGATTATTATGTTGAAAAAAAACTATTAGATCATGGATTAAAGATTGTATTTGTGGAAATACGTGGCTTTGATAATAAAGAATTGAGTGAAGAATACAAAGCATTTAGAGATGCGAAAGAAAAAGAATTAATTGAAAATCATCGTTTGGTTGAAACAGATTCTATATTGTTGGGTTTTCATAAATTACATGAAAATTTAGGTGTTTCTAAACGTAAAAATATACCGGCCAGCGAAAATTTAATTCGTCTATTAGAAAAGAATCAGTCTTTACATCCTTTAAATAAGGTGGTCGATCTTTATAATTTAATCAGCATCGAAAGCGGTTTGTGTTTGGGTGCGCATGATTTAGAAAATGTGGTTGGCAATGTAACTTTAAGAATGCTTCATGGAGATGAAACCTATATTCCATTAGGAATGAGTGAGCCTTGTAAGATAAAAATCACGGAATATGCCTATTGCGATGATGCGAATGATGTATTATGTCGTTTAGAGGTCAGACAAGTGAATAAGACAAAGGTGACAGAAGATACCACGTCGGCATTTTTTATTGTACAAGGAAATATGAATACGAGTGATGCATATCTAATAGATGTATCAAAACAATTGGTGGATTTGATTGCACGTTTTTGTGGTGGTAAAGGGAAGATTATTATTCCAGAAGTTATTTAATTTTCTTCTTTTTCTTTTTGTGAAAAAAGTTGTATAATTATCAAGTCAGGAGGGATGGACTTGAGTAAACAAAAAATATCACGTTTTTGTGTCTATGTATTTGGATTATTTATCTTGGCGATGGGTCTTATTTTAAATACAAAGGCAAATCTTGGTGTATCACCGATTATTTCAGTGCCTTATTGTATTTCTGAGATTTTTAATTTAAATTTTGGAAATCTAACCTTTGTGGTGTACTGCATCTTTGTGGTTATTCAGATTGTGATTCATTTTCGCTTAAAGGATAAAGAAGCGATGATTATGGATTTGTTTCAATTGCCTTTAAGTTTGTGTTTTACTCGTGTTTTAAATCTTTTTTCAGCTTACATACCAAATGCAAGTACGATGGTGCAAAGTTTTGTCTTATTATTGATTGCGATTGTATTAACGGGTATTGGTGCAGCAATGTCTTTGAGTATGCAAATTATTCCTAATCCTGGGGATGGAATCGTACAAGCGATTGCGCGAGCTATGGATAAGAGTGTGGGCTTCACAAAAAATATATTTGATTTACTCTGTGTATGTATTACGGTATGTTTAGGTATGCTTTGTACAGGTGGAATAGTTGGTATTGGCATTGGAACTTTGATTGCGGTATTGGGAGTTGGAAGAGTGATTGCGCTTTTTCATTACTTGTTTAAGGATAAGATTCAAATATTAATAAATGCAGAAGATTAATCTTCTGCATTTTCTGTAAACATATCTAATTGTTTTAAATCATTAAATATTTCATCGAGTTCTTGTAGATCGTCCTTTATTAATTCAATGTTCAATTGTTTACATAAATATTCTAGCCAATTTAAAATATATGGGTTTTTGGCATAGATATGTTTGGGTAATCCAAATTGATGCATAACACCAATCACATTATCAAGTATAACCTGGTAATCTTCTTGGTCGGGGTGTATTAAATCGAAGGTGATAATGGCATCGTCTCTAAGATCATAAAGGACAAAGGCTAATGGGTTGATTGGTCTTTCAAATCCTTCATCGGAAACAGGAAACATTGTATAGTCAAAGTCTACGGCCAATTCCATATCACATGTTTCAAGTTCTTTTAATTCATCAATAACAGAATTTTCAATGAAGATTTGGTAGTATCGATCGGGTTCAATGGGTCTAGGTAAGCTATAATTGAACCAGTCTCCATCTTCGTCCTTTTGTGTATAGGATACTTCTCCATCTTCAAAATTAGTCATATCATCATGATCAAGTGCAAAAATAAGCCCTTTATATACGTCGATTAATTGGTTAACCTCGGCATAGTTTGGAAGGCTTGGGAAGCTTTTCTTTTCAAAAGCTTTAAAATAAATCCAGTTATCATCGTCACGAAATTGAATGCCAAGCTTATCAATGATTTCCATGGATTCGTCATCTACATATTCTTGTGTTCCCCAATAGGCGGTTAGACAGTTTTGATCAGACATCACAAAATCGGCTGTAAGGTTGTATTCTTCATCGCATACTTGGTAAAAATCACTATATCCTTCCATTCCTTTATAAGTGGCAACACCTATACATTGACTTGCCTTTCCTAAAATAGAAACGAAGTAGGGTTCTTCTTCTCTTTTTGTTTCTATCGCAAATAAATCTTGATCCCAATATTTTAACCAGGGTTTTCTTTGATCAATTTTTAATATGAGCTCATATAATTCTTTCCATTGTTCTAATGTAGCTTTTTTTGACATGTAAATCCTACCTTTCACAAACAATATACCATAATTTGAATGGGTAGAAAAATCTTTTAATGTAGACATTCATAATGTCAAATAAAGTGCTATATTATTTATAACGGAGATAAACTATGAAAAATATCATAAAAAAAATAATTACAAAGATACGTATTTTTTTTAGAAAAGAGAAGAAAAAAGAACCATCTGAAATACAATCAAAATATTTGAGGATTGCTGCAAATTTTTCGAATATAGGTTTTACATCAAAGAAAGAGCCTGGAAAAAAAACAGAAAGAATTGTTTGCACAAATTCAACCTGGAGATTTGGTGTTTTGTAGAATGCCTGTGACAGATAGAACGTTAAAAAAAGTTCCAGAAGGACATCGTTCAAGGCCCTATTTAATAGTTCAGAAGGCTGAAAATGAAATGTATGGGTACGCGTGTTTCACACATCCAAAGAAATTGGAATTGTATGAAAAACATGTATTTGTCAATCGAGTTTATGATGAGGAAAATAAAAAATATAAGGATTCTTGTGTACAATTTGATAAGGCTTTTATCATTCCGGTTTCTCATATTTTAAAGTTCTATGAAGAATTGGATGAATTTACAGTGAATCAAATTGCACGTGAATTGCAAGTTTATAAAAATATTCGAAAAAAAGATATTTTACAGTTTTCACTACCTATTTCATTTTTGTTAGGAGATATCATTCAGTTGAATCATACGTATTATTATCTGAAAGAAATTTGTGATTCAAAGTATATTGTGTATCCCTTTAATCAAGATGGAGTTGAAGTAAATTGTTCTGTTTTTAAAATGGATATGCCAAATCATATTGATATCCATCATCCTATTGAATGTATAGATTTAACTATTGATCATCTAATTCGTTTATCAAATGCGACCTTTAATCAACAAATTCGCGAATTAGAAAAACAATCAAAAATTAAAACACCTACAAAAAAAGTATATACACATGTCTATTCGATTGGAGAGATTCTTGAAAATAAAACTACACATGAGAAAATGATTTATTTGTTTGATTATGGTGAACAATCGTACGGAATTAATTACGAGAATTATTTAATGAAATTGTACGAATTTAAATCAATCTATCTGCATATGTTTTTGGACACAAAAGAAAGTATAGAAGAGATGGATTTAGTACCTGCTTATAAAGCGTTATTAAAGCAGAAAATCGGGCATACGACCTATTTAGAAAAACAATTAAAGATAGAAGATGTAGAAGATTCGTATCCGTATACTTTTGAATATGAAATAGGATCGATTTTGACAGAAACTTTTGGAGAGGCTGAATACATTTATTTGTATTCTTGTGCAAAAAGAAAATTTGGATTATCTATGGGAAAGAAAAAGAAATTTATGGAAATAAACTCTAAACAGTTAATAAAGATTGATGATATTTTAGAAGATCGAATGATTGAGTATGTAACGAAAGAAATTGAACGGAGTAGTGGACGATTAAAATGTACACTAAAAAAAGTATTAAATGAATATATTCCTACTTTTGGTGAAGTGAAGTATACAATGAAGTATCCTGTTGGAACTATTCTGAAATATGTTTATAAGGAAGATGAATATATGTATCTATTTTCGATGGGATATGACGATTTCGGGATTCGCTTAGAGGATGCTTCACAAGAGATATATGATTTTTTTACAATAAATTTAGATGCGATGAATGAAGATGGAGAACTTCTTGAAGATGATGTATTATTTATCTTAGATGGAATTTTACAAGATGTTATACGACATAAATTTAAAGCGGTGATTGAATCGATAAAAGAAACGATAGAAAGGGAAGAACTATGCGATTAGAAGAAATGACATGGAAAGAAGCAGAAGAATATTTTAAAACACATGATATGGTTATATTGACAACTGGAAGTACAGAAAATCATGGCTTACATAATCCCTTGGGAACGGATACTATGATTCCAAATAAAATATTAGAATTGATAGAAGATAAAACAGATGCTCTGATTTGTCCAACCATTCCTTATGGAGATTGTGATTTTCATAGCGAATATACAGGATCGATTTCTTTAGGAAGTGATGTATTAGAACTTGTGATGACGCGAATTAGTGATCGTCTATATGATTGCGGTGCTCGACATTTTGTGTTCTTAAATGGACATGGAGGCAATACCCATGCCTTAAGTAAAGTGTGTCGCCATTTATATCAGAAACAAGCAGTAGGAACGATATTTGACTGGTGGACCATTGCCGGTAAAATCAATCCGGATTGGAAGGGTGGACATGGTGCTGGACAAGAAACGGCAGCTATGTTGTATGTGAATAAGGATTTGGTCAAGGTCGATCAGATTTGTGATTCAATACTTAAAAATGTTACAGATACTTTGGTTGCCAACAATGCGCAAACTGTTAATTTTAAAGGGGTTGATATACCAGTTCCTAGAAGCAATCGATTAAGCAGTGATAATGGTTGGTTTGGTCCAGACCATCCTAAATATGCAACGTATGAATGGGGTAAGGATATGGTTGAAGCAACGGCAACGTTCTTGCTTGAATACATGGAAGAATTCCAAAAAATTGTGGTATAATCTTAAGTGGATGTGGGGACAAAAGGTGTTTTTGTCTCTTTTCTTTTCTGGAGGAAATATGGAAATTATCATTTTAATATTATTAGTGATTATTGTTGTATGTTTGATATTTTTATTATTTCAAAATAAAAATAATGGCCTTCAAATGAATGATGTTCAAAAAAATCAGGCGACTTCTAGATATAGCTTAAACCAAATGGAAGACTATTTATATCGCATGAATCAAGTCATGACAAATACAAAGCTTAGAGGTAATTGGGGAGAATATCAACTCGATGTCTTGTTGTCGATTTATTGTGGAGAAAATCCATCAATCTATCAGATGCAGTATGGATTGAAGAATGGAAAAATTTGTGACTGTGCTTTTCATATTCCAGGATCGGATAAAGTGCTTTGTATCGATTCAAAATTTCCTATGGAAAATTATTTGAATGTGCAACAGGATTTAGATTCTTATTTACGACCATTTAAATCGAATATGAAAAAACATATTGATGATGTGGCTGATAAATATATTACACAAGAAACAATGCCATATGCCTTATTGTTTATTCCTAGTGAAGCTATTTATCAATTTGTATGTGGAAAATGTGATGATTTATTTACCTATGCCATGCAGCGACATGTCATGCTTGTATCACCAACAACTTTAGTTGCGCAAGTGATGACTTTACTTGAAAGTACAAAAGATTTTTATCGTACCAATCATGTAGAAGAGATTGAAAGAAATATTTTAACTTTACAAGAGGACGCAAGTCGATTGGTGGAAAGAAGTCAAAGGGCAGAAAAGAATCTTCAAACTTTAATGACACAATTTCATCAAGTTTCTATTTCGGCAGAAAAAATTAAGAATCGCATTGAAAGAATGGGGGAAGAGGATTCATGATCACAACATTAAAGGGAGATTTATCTAAGCTTGATTTTGATGTTATTGTTGTTGGGATGACACAAAATTTAACGCCAGAAAGTAAAGTTGCATCAAATATATTAGATGGGATGGATATAGAAAATCTTGAATTAGGACGGGCAAAAATGATAGATGGAAAAGGCTTGGCTTGTAAGAAAGTAGTTTATTGTGTATGTCCAATATATAGAGATGGTAATTGTTCTGAAGATGAATATTTAGCTGCTTGTTATTGGAATAGTATGTCTATGGCTTATCAATATATGTATGATGAAAAATTAGAACAAGTTCATGTTGGATTTTCTTCCTTAGGAACAGAATTATCAGGCTTTTCTAATTTGGATGCTTGCCAAATTGCTTTAAAGACAATCAAAAGATTAAATAATAAATTTCCTGAAACAAAAGCTATCGATGTTTGTTTTGTATGCGACAAAACAGAAGATTATATGTTGTATAAGGAGGCTTTGAAGCTCAGATGAAATCGATGGTCGAATTATCGCATGATTTTTTACTTCCTGCTTTGCATTCGCAAGCCATTTGCATAGATGCCACTTTAGGTC
The DNA here is from genome assembly GCA_963631155.1 of bacterium. Lineage (GTDB taxonomy): Bacteria > Bacillota_I > Bacilli_A > Erysipelotrichales > Erysipelotrichaceae > Holdemanella. The sequence goes on from CAVGPK010000016.1 coordinate 15,358, forward strand.
AGGGAAAGGATGCACAATTCTTTTTGGATCATTCTGTAAAAAAAGTCTATGGTTTTGAAATTCAAAAAGAAGTGTTTTGTGATACAATTCAAAAAATGGAGAATTCTTGCCTAGAAGGATATTTACTAGGCCATGAACACATGGATGAAGTGGTTCATGAAAGTGTGGATGCGATTGTGTTTAATTTTGGCTATTTCCCAAGTGGAACTAAAGAAATTACGACGGATGTTTTTTCAAGTGTTGAAGCGGTGAAGAAAGCATATCATTTATTAAAAATTAAAGGAAGAATGGCCCTTGTATTGTATCCTCATGAAGCGGGGCGACTAGAGGCAACAAAAATTGAAGAATGTGTTTGTACTATTTCAAATTGTCAGGTTCATAAAATTACGAATTTCATGCAAGATAATTGTCCTTATTTGATTTTGATAGAGAAAAGAAGGTGATGATATGACGATTGATAAGAGAATTAATTTATGTGAAAACTTAACACCGGTTGAGGTGCGTATTGGCAATTATATTTTGATGCATAAAGAGAAAATTATGGAGTGTACCATTCAAGAGCTTGAAAAAGAAGTGTTTGTTTCTAAGTCGGCAATTCATCGTTTTTGTAAGAAAATTGGTTTAAATGGTTTTAATGATTTGAAGGTTGAATTGGCTAAAGAGGAAAAGGTGGAAACTGAAAAATGGGTGGATGTAAATGTCCCTTTTTATGAAAAAGATTCACCGAAAGAGATTTCCAGCAAGCTTATGGATTTATACAAATTAACGATTCAGGATACGTTTAAGTGTTTGGATTTCAAACAGTTAGAAGTGGTTGCCAAATTGATTTATAATGCGCAATATGTAGATATATATTCGATTGGGCATAATGAGAATGTGGCTGAAAACTTTAAACAGAAGATGTTGAATATTGGAAAGTTGGTTCATTGTCCAAAGTCAGGTTATGAGCAGAAATTGTATTCTTTAGTGGAAAATAAAAATCGTGTTATCATTATTCTTTCTTATTCTGGAAATTCAAGGTGGACAAAGGATATTTGTGAGGAAATAAAAGATAAAAAGGTTCCGGTAATCCTTGTTTCTAGAGCCGGATTAAAGGATTATGAAGATAGGAATGTGTATCATTTATATGTGAGTGATGGAGAAAATCTTCAAAATCGTATTTCTCATTATGCGAGTCATATCGCAATGCAGTATGTCATGGATATACTCTATTCGATTATTTATAATATGGATCGTAATAAGAATAATCGTTATATAAAAGATTCGATGTCTTATAGTTAATAAGTTTCAAAAAGTATCAATATGGGGATACTTTTTTTCTTTTTAAAAGAATAAAATATCTATTTGTTCCTTCTAAATTGCTTATTCAGCATGAATTATATATATTGTAAGCAGTTACAACGGAGGAAACAAAAATGGATATTTTAAAATTAAAAGATTTCCCAAAAGATTTTTTATGGGGAGCAAGCTCAAGTGCATATCAATGTGAAGGGGCTTGGGATGAAGATGGAAAAGGACCTTCTGTGCAAGATATGGCCCCTATTATGAAGGGGACTACAGATTGGAAGGTTTGTAGTGATCACTATCATCGTTTTAAAGAAGATATTGCCTTGATGGCAGAGATGGGATTTAAGGAATATCGTTTTTCTATTGCGTGGCCAAGAATTATTCCAGATGGCGATGGAGAAGTCAATCAAAAGGGTGTGGATCATTATCATGAAGTGATTGATGAATGTTTAAAGTATGGCATTCAGCCAGTTGTTACTTTGTATCATTTTGATTTGCCATATGCTTTACAAGAAAAATATGGAGGTTGGACTTCTCGTCAGTGTATTGATGATTTTGTACGTTATTGTGAAGTTTGTTTTAAAGAATATGGAAAGAAAGTAAAATATTTCTTAACAATTAATGAACAAAATATGATGACGATGTTTAATATGGGAAACTATAAGACAGATAAAGAACGTTATCAAGCCAATCATCATATGTTGGTAGCGCAAGCCAAAGCAATGATTTCTTGTCATAAGATGTGTGATGCATGGATTGCACCAGCACCAAACATCACTTGTGTATATCCTTTGACTTCATCTCCATTAGATTATTTAGCAGCTATGGATTATGATCAATTGCGTAACCGTTTATATTTGGATACAGTATGTTTTGGTAAGTATCCAGAAGCTTTCGCAAATTATTTAAAGGAAAGAGATGCATTTCCGGAAATTGAGGCTGGAGATGTTGAGATTATGGCTAATGCACATCCTGATTTTATTGCGTTTAACTATTATGGTGGTTCAACTGTAAAATATATTAGTGAAGAAGAGGGTAAAAAGGCCAAAGAAAAAATGGCTTCTGGAAAAGCGAATATGGAAGAGTTCATGACTGGAATGATGACAGAACCAGGTTTGGCTGTTGGCTGTAAAAATCCACTTCAAGAAGAAACTTCATATGGTATGGGTATTGATCCTGTTGGATTAAGAGTTACATTAAGAGAGTTGTGGGAACGCTATAGTTTACCTTTATTAATTACAGAAAATGGTTGTGGTGTACCAGATACTTTAACAGAGGATGGCAAGGTTCATGATGACTATCGTATTGATTATTTGCGTAAACACATTAAGGCTTGTCAACAAGCTATTACTGATGGTGTGGATTTGATGGGATATTCTCCTTGGTCAGCATTTGACTTAGTAAGTACGCATCAGGGAATCACAAAACGTTATGGAATGATTTATATCAATCGTGATGAATTTGATTTAAAGGATTTAGCTCGTATTAAAAAGGATTCCTTCTATTGGTATCAAAAATGTATAAAATCTAACGGGAAGGACTTGGATTAATGTCTAAAATTGTCTTTTTAGATGTGGATGGTACTTTGATTGATTATGAAGCAAAGATGCCAGAATCTGCAGGGAAGGCTGTTGATTTAGCTCGTAAAAATGGGCATAAGGTCTATATTTGTACGGGTTGTTCAAAGGCAGAAATCTTACAAAGAAATTTATGTGACTTGGATGGTATGATTGGTGGAAATGGTGCTTATGTAGAAGATGAAGGTAAGGTCGTTATGCATCAAGGCTTATCAAAAGAGGATGTAAAGCACATTGTGGATTGGTGCAATGAAAGACATTTAGGTTTTTATTTAGAAGCTAATAGTGGAATGTATTGTAACGATTATATGTTAGAGCAGGGACCTGAAACTATGATGAAATATGCGCTTGGTAAAGGTGCAGATATGGAAAAGGCAAAGCTAGCAAGTAAGGGTTTTGTGGGTGGATTTATTCATTTACAGGGTGAAGATTTGTATCGTGATGATGTCAATAAGATTAGCTTTATCTTAAGCAGTTATCAGGATCATTTAGATTCCAAAGTGGAGTTTCCTCATTTAATTGCGAATACTTGGGGTGGCAAAGGCGAAGTGGCTTTATTTGGGGACTTAGGTCCTGCAGGTATCACAAAACGTCATGCGATTGAAGTATTACTTGATTACTTACATGCAGATCAAAAGGATACAATCTCTTTTGGGGATGCCAAAATCGATTTATCTATGTTTGAATGTTGTGCATACAATGTTGCGATGGGCAATGGTGGAAAAGAAATTAAAGAGGCTGCCGACTATATCACAAGTGATGTCAATGAGGATGGCCTTTGGAATGCATTTAAGCATTTAGGTCTTATATAAAAACATGGGACTCCAGTTATTTGGAGTCCTTTTTTTTGATGAGAAATAAGAAACCTAGATATAGAATGAATAAAATTAATCCAATTGTAAGTCTTGTTGAATAATCTTGTATGAGTAAACAAACAAGAATGTATAGGAGGATTCCTATTAGAAAACTTATTATTTTTTTCATGTGCTTTCTCCTTTATGATGTTTACAATTTTCTTATATCATGGAACTAGGACTTACACAATATCTATGGCGTATCAGGAATAATTTGTGGCGTATGAGGTAGAATTTTATGGGTTAGATATGGAATAATATAGATATGAAAATACTTATTCTTGAAGATGAAAAATATTTTTTGGATAAAATCACAAAAATAATAAATGAAAATTTGAATGATGTTGATGTTTATTCTTGTTCATCTATATCTGCATTTAATGATGAACGTTATGATTTGGCTTTAATTGATATACAACTTGGAAAAGAAGATGGCATTGAATTTGTGAAAAAAAATGAATCTTATTTTGATAATGTGATTTTTGTGACTTCCATGGAAAATAGAGTGTTTGATGCTTTTGGTAAGAGTGTGATTGGATTTATTCCAAAAACAAATATGGATGTATTACTGCCTGTTAAATTGATTGAATGTAAGAAAATATATCAAAAAGAAGAACTACATATAAAAACGGAAGATGGCATTAAACGAATATATTTAAAAGAGATTATTTTGATTGAGACAGAACAAAGGAAACTAAAAATTAAAACGGATCGTACAGAATTTGTTTTGAAAAGACAAAGTATTAAAACTTTTTCTGAAACACTTGATTCACGTTTTGTATGGGTGAATCAATCTACGATTATAAATCTTGATTATGTGGTTACATGGAAAAAAGAAGAAATAGTGTTAGATGGAGATATTATAGTGTATGCGAGTCGAAAGTATTTAAAATCTGCATTAAATATATTCATGAAGAGGAATCATATATGATTGATTATTTATTAAATTTCATTAATTGTATTAGCTATTTTCTTTTCTTTTATGTGTTTTTTGAAAATACAAAATTTAAGAAAATCACATTAATTGGAATGTTGTTTCTCGAATCTGTTGTATGTCACTTTTTATCTGGATATATCATTACATATTATTCTGTTGGATATTTCGTTTCTGATTTATTGTTGCTTATAATCATTATTGGCTTTTTAGAATGGATGTTTAATGATGGAAAAGAACAAACAAAAATCAGTATACCTATTCTTGTTGTGTTTCTTAATTTTATATCTTTAATCATCACAACAATCATTACATTTTTGTTCTTGCCAATCATTTCTGGTGAAGTTTGGAATGATGTAGTTGCCTCTTTATATCATATTGTTTGTTTATTCGTATTTTATTTACTCGCAAAATTTATGCATGGTAAGATACAAGCTGTTAATATGAATTTAATGGATGATTTTCTTTTAATTCTTTTATTTCCAACTCTTCTACAATATTGTATTTATGAGATGTATTTTCATCAAAAAACAATAGAATTATTTATTTTAATGGTTCTTAGTTTACTTTTGAATGTAACCATGGTGATGAATCTGTATAAAAAAATGAAAGATAATGAAGATAGGCTTCAAAATGAATTCATTCAAACAAAATTAGATTCTGCAGAAAAACAATTTCAAGCTATCATTGAAAATGAAGAAACTATTCGAAAAATTCGCCATGATTTAAAAAATCATATGATGATTATTCGTTCACTCAATGAAGATGGTAAACAAAAAGAATTGGATGAATATTTAAATCAAATCATACCTATGTTAAAGAAACAAAAAACAAATGTTTATTGTGACAATATGTATTTAAATATCGTATTAAATGATAAAATATCGCAATATAAACAAATCCATTTCGACATTTTGATAAGCAAGAATTTTTGTTCGCACTTTCAAGATATGGATTTAAGTGTTTTGATTTCAAATTTGCTTGATAATGCCATTCAAGAATTGATGATACATTCCAATTTGGAACAGAGAATTGAGTTAAAGATGTATGAAAAAGGAAACTTTCAAATGGTTGTCATCAAAAATCCTTTGAGTACGCATAAAGATCTGGTTACTGAAAAAATAGATCAAAAAGCTCATGGATTCGGTTATAAGATTATACAAGGAATCGTTGATAAATATGATGGAGAAATGTTGATAGAGCAAGATGAATATTTTACAGTGACATTGCTGTTTTGTATAAACGCAATATAACCCCTAATATTTAGGGGTTATACGATTTTAGTTTATCTTTATACATTTCTTTTAAACGATCTCTAGGATCAATTTTTCTTTTATTGACACCATATTCATAAATTTGAATCCATAATTCATCATCATCTTCATCTACTAGATCGAGGGCACAATAAAGATTGACTTCTTGGTCATGCTCTATATGATTGTCAAAATAATGTTTGAATGTTTCTTCATCATATTCTTTTAATTCGAATTTTGACATTAAAATAAAATCACAAAGATTGTTGATCTGTTCCTTCAAAAAATATCGATTATGGGAACGTTCAGGAAGCTTTATCCATTTTTCTTTTGTGGAAGTTATGAGGTCTTTGGCACATTCTATGGAAAAATGGAGTTGATTGGAATTATTTAAATGGGAAATAAGATTGATTTCTTGATAAAGATTTAAGGACATTGCACTTAAACCGGATTGGGTTGCACAAACTAATAAATTTGTGACAGTTTCAGTCGTACATCCTTTTGCGAGTGCTTTTTTGGCAAGAATATTATAAAAGTCTGTTTGTGCAATTCCAACAGATTGAAAAGGATCCGATGAAGAGAATAAATAGTAATTACAAGCGTAGCACATCATATTGTAAAGGTTTGTCAATAAAGTAACAGCTTCATCATAAAATGGATGCTCTACATCAACATTATCTAATTCCTTTACATAATTCTTTACTAAAAAGCGCCATTTTGAACGATCTTTTTTTTGAACTATTCGATTTGGTCTTAAATAGTTTTGTTCATAGGCATTCCTTAAAAATCTGTTTATATCATTAGATAATTTTTCATAATCCACTTTGGGAATGGCTTTCTTTGGATCCATTCCTTTTAATATGCTTTCGATAACGACATCCGCCTCATCTTTTTTATTTTTAGGTAGTAATTTATATATTTCTACAATTGATTTTTTTAAATTCGCATCACTTGTCGTATTTAGTAGCTTTCTAAGTTCTGTGATTTTCATTTGGCTTCTCTTTTCTTTACATCGGTTTTATTGAATTTATCTCTACGCTTTGTGGATTGAATAAATAAACGCTTCATTTCTTGCGTATCTTCTTTTTCAAGACTATCTCTAAAATGACTAATCGCATCAATAAATTGATTGATTTCATCAAGAAGAATGTCTTTATTCATCACAAATAATTCTGTCCATAAATCTTCGTTGATTTTGGCAATACGGGTTAAGTCTCTAAAACTATCGCCAGTATACTCTACTAAGTGTTCATTATCGTGTGTATTCATTAAAGAAACCGCAATGACATGGGTAAGTTGGGATAAAAAGGCAATCATTTTATCATGTTCTTCAATGGTTAATTCACAAATACGACCAAACTCCATTTGTTTGGCAAGCTCTTTTACGGATTCAATGGTTTCTGTTTTATTTTTATTTGTAGGAACGATAATAATGTTGGAACCCTTAAAAATAGATCCATCACTAAACTCAATGCCACGGGATTCTCTTCCACACATAGGGTGGATACTTAAAAGTTCTAAGTCTTCTCTTAAAACATCTTGAATCGGTTGAACTATATTTGTCTTAACACCACTAATATCCATTAATAATGCGTTTTGTGGAATATCATCTTGATACACTTCAATCCATGGAAGAATTTTTGTGGGATATAAACAAAATAAGAATGTATCACACTTTGAAATGATATCACTTGGATTTGTATTTCCATCTTGAATTATTTTTAATTCCTTGGCCGTATCTATACTTTGTTGGTGGACATCAATACCATAAACAGAGTAATTGAGTTCTGTTAATTTTTTTGCGAAACTTGCCCCCATTAATCCAAGTCCGATAATTGCGATATTCTTCATAGAATTTCAACCTTTCCACCTAACTTTTTAATATCATTAAAGAAGATAGGATAACTTTTTGAGATGGCTTGGGCATCATCAATGATGCATGGAGTATTTGCGCATAAACCAAATACTGTCATAGCCATAACAATTCGATGGTCATTGTGACCAAAGATTTCTACAGAGGAATTTAGAGTATATTCTTCTTTTCCATGAATCGTAATGGAATCAACCGTAGAAGTAATATCAACATTCCATTTTTTTAATTCGGTTTCCATAGCCTCGATACGATCGCTTTCCTTCATTCTCAGTCTTGCACAATTGATTATTTTTGTTTCACCACTTGTAAAGGCTGCTAAAACACAAAGAATAGGCCCTAAATCAGGACAGTTGGATAAATCAATGGATTGTTCTTTTGGAGTGCTTTTATGAATGGTGATTGTATCTTCCTTTGTAGAATAATTAGGAATAAAGTCAAGGATTGCTTTGTCTCCTTGTTGACTAGAAATATCCATATTTGCACATTGAATGTCATGATTGAGTGTGCCAAGTACCGCAAAGAAGGCTAATTGAGAAAAATCTCCCTCTACAGTGACATTGCTTGCCTTGTAGGATTGATTTCCTTTGATAAAATAAGAATTTGAGCTTGTTTCAACAATTTCTATGCCAAACTTACGTAACATTTGAAGGGTTAAGTTCACATAGCTTTTTGATTCATAGGGCTCTGTAATTGTTAAGGTGCTATCGGATTCTAATAGTGGAAGCACAAACATGAGTCCTGTGATAAATTGACTGGAGATATCTCCACGAACGATATAGTCTTTGGCTTGTAAAGTACCATTGATGATTATTTCTTTTTCATTTTGAATGAACTCAATATTTTGTTCTTTAAATTCATTTTTATATACATCCATTGGACGTTGAAGGAGTCTTCCTTGTCCTAAAAATTGGACTTTGGCATTTGTACATGCGGCAAAAGGGATAAGGAAACGTAAAGTGGATCCAGATTCATTGGCGTTACAAGTAATGTTTCCTGTTTGGTTGGATAATTTTGTTCCTTTGATTTTATAGGTAGTTTCATCTAATGGTTCAATCTTGGCTCCAAAGGCTTTCATACATCCTACAGTTGCTTCAATGTCCTTTGAATTTGTGACGTTGGATACAATACTTTCTCCATCACTTAATGAGGCACAAATAATGGCTCTATGAGCCATGGATTTTGAGGCAGGAATGGAAATCTTTCCCCCCACTGTACTTGGTGTTATTTTTACTTTCATATCTATTCTCCTTGAAGGGGTTGAATGGCGAGTCTAGACATATATAAATCTAGAATGCCAAAGGCAACAACACTGTCTACGACAATTCTTGCACGGTGTAAAATGCATGGGTCGTGTCTTCCTTGAATTTCTAAGTCGACATTTTCTTTTGTAAGATAGTCTACGGATTTTTGTGATTTAAAAATAGAAGGAGTAGGCTTTATGCAGGTGTGAATTTTGATTGGCATACCATTTGTGATACCACCATTAATTCCTGCGTTATGGTTGGTGTAGGTTGAGATGGTATTGTCATATTTGAAACAGTCATTGGCTTGACTGCCTTTCATTTGTGCAAAGCCAAAGCCTTCACCAAAAGAAACACCTTTTACGGCTGGAACGGAGAAGATTAAATGGCTTAATATACTTTCAACAGAGTCAAAGAAAGGTTCTCCAATTCCTGTAGGAAGTCCAGTGATGGCCGTTTCTAAAATGCCACCTAAAGAATCTTTTTCTTCGGCTACTTTTTCAATTATTTCAATCATAGCTTGGTGCATGTCTTCATTGATGAGTGCAAATGTTTTGTTGTTTACGGATTCGATTTGTTCATTCAATATTTGTATGTCATCGCTAAACATTTCATCGTTTAATGTATATAAGCTTTCAATGTGAGATCCGATTAAGATTCCTTGTGCTTTTAATATTTGTTTGCAGATGCTGCCTGCCGCAACGATGCATGCGGTGAGTCTTCCTGAAAAATGGCCTCCACCACGATAATCTTGATAGCCATTATATTTTTCAAAAGCGGTATAGTCAGCATGTCCAGGACGTAAACGGCCATGGAAGGCAGAATAGTCTTTTGATTTTGTGTTTTGATTTTCAATGATGATAGTTAGTGCTGTACCAGTTGTATAACCATTATAATAACCGGAAATAATGTGGACTTCGTCGGCTTCATGTCTTTGTGTAGAAATTTTTCCAGTTGCCTTTCGTTTGTTCATGTCTTCTTTGATTTGTTCTTCATCAATTTTAAATCCTGCAGGCAAACCATCTAAAGTGATGCCGATAGCAGGACCGTGACTTTCTCCAAATAACGTCCATGATATATTTGTTCCAAAATTATTTTTCATAGGGACCTCTTTCTAAAACTTTTTTGATTTCATCAAGTGTAAGTTCTTCAATAGAATATGTACCTGCTTTTTTTACTTTGATGATGCTAACTGTATTGTGGTTTGTTTTTTTATCATGTGTAATATATTCCATCAAAGTGTCAACATTATATTTGGGTACTTTTGGTACATTTAACTTTTCATATATTTTTAATACTCGATCTTTTAAAGTACTATCTTCAATAAAAAATAACATTCCCATTGCCACGCATTCTCCATGAAGATAGGTGTTTAGTCCATAAGCTCCTTCAATTGCGTGTCCAATAGTGTGGCCAAAGTTTAGTATCTTTCTTAGATTGGATTCTTTTTCATCTTGTTGAACGACCAAACGTTTTACGTTGATGGAGCGTTGAATGATTTGGTCGATGTCTAATTCATCTTTTTCAAAGAGTTCAATGATTTTTTCATCTTGAATGAGACCTGTTTTTAAGGCTTCACATAAGCCATTGTGTTGTTGGCGTAAAGATAGGGTTGATAATATATTTGGATCAATGATGACAGTTTTAGGCTGCCAAAAAGCACCAACAATATTTTTGTAGGAGTCCATATCAATGGCGACTTTTCCACCAACACTCGAATCGACTTGTGAAAGGATTGTGGTTGGAATGTTGTAGAAGTCAATACCTCGCATATAGCTTGCGGCTACAAATCCAGCTAAATCTCCTACAACGCCTCCACCAACGGCGATAATCGCATCACTTCTAGACATGTCATGTTCAATCATTTGATTCAAAAGATTTTGGTATTGTTCAAAACATTTGCTTTGTTCCCCTTGTAAAATGGTGCATACAAAGGAATTTGGACATTGGGTTTGAACTTTGTCCACCCATTTTTTAGGGACGCCTGTATCGGTGATGATGGCGATTTTTCTTTGTACAGGAATGTATTCTTTTACTTTTTCAATTCCGTTTCTTTCAATGTATATAGGATAAGAATGATCTTTTAAGTCGACGATTTGTTTCATAAAAAACTCCTTTTCGAATATCATATCATATTTTTCAGAAAATTCTTGTAAATTGGGATATATTATAGGTATGAAAACACTTACAAAGGCTGAACAATTTTTAAAAGAAAATATTAAGGATGCGTATCGTCTTGCCCATTCACATAGGGTTGCCAATATTGGTAAAATTATTGCACAAAATGAAGGATTAAATGTAGAGGATGTAGTGCTTGCGTGTTTACTTCATGATATTGCGTATAAAGATGCGTTTGAGTCTGAGCAAGATTGGCAAGATCATGGGCGAAAATCGGCAAGAATTGTTCGTGAATTTTTAAAGCAATTTGATATTTCTGAGCAAAGAATTCATGATATTTGTTTTGCGATTGCGATTCATGTGGATTTAAAAGCGGATTTTGAAGGGGAATACACACCATTTACATTAACTGTTCAGGAAGCAGATAATATTGATCGTTTAGGGGCATATCGTTTGTATGAGACGTTAGAGTCGGTTCAATTTAGTAAGCGTCCACTTTCTATTCAAATTCAATATGTGGATGATATGATCAAGACTTTGAATGAGTATCTTACGTATGAATTGTCTACATCTACAGCAGCTTTGATGTGGAAGAATCGAGTGCAATTTCAATTGGATTATTATAGAAGATTGAAGAGTCAATTTAATATTAGTGAAAAAATATCCGTACAAGATTAGTTTCGAGTACGGATATATTGTTCTACTGTATTCATGATTTGTTTTAGATTGGCAATGTCTTCTAATACATTTCCAGTTTCTAGGGAATGATTCCCGTTTTTAATTGTGTGTACGTTTGGAAAATGGCTTTTAATAATTGAATAATTTGCCCATTGATCCAATGTTCCTGAATAGACAAGGTCATTTGGTTCTAGATATTTTAGAGTGGATTCTAGTGGGGTAAAATAAATGTTTTTAGTGTATCCATTTTCTTTTGCGATTCTTGCAGCACAATAGGTTCCAATACTTTTGGATATGAAGAGTACGTCCTTTAAATCTATATTTTCTAATTGAGATTTAGCTTGTTTGTATGCTTTATCTTTGGATTTATTTAAATCAAAGTCAAGGTTTGAAAAATGTATTTCTATGATTTCATATCCTTCATTTTTTAGTATCTTTTTTGAGTAATAGAGTAATGGCTTATCAGTGTGATATCCAATGCCTGGAAATAAAATAGCTTGTTTCATGCCCTAATTATAGCACTGATTTTTTATTCGAGGTGATCAATTGCGTATTGTGCTTCTTCTGCCGTGAATTTTTCACCATATTCACTTGTTAATTGTTGATAAATCGCATCTCTAGACATAGACATATCATCCTGATACGATTGCGCTTTTTTCAATGCATTTTCATTGTAGTCTACTGTTAAATTATCAATCGCATATTGTGCTTCTTCAGCTGTATATTTTTCACCGTTTTCACTGACAAGTTGATCATAAATTCCTTGCTTAGACATATGCATTGTTTTACTATAGGATTCTGCTTTTTTTAGCGCGTTCTCGTTGTAGTCAACATTAAGATTATCAATGGCGTATTGCGCAGCATCTTCTGGGAATTTTTCACCATATTCACTTGTCAATTGATTATAAATCGCTTGTTTGGACATGTGCATCGTTTTACTGTAAGACTGCGCTTTTCTTAAGGCTGAGCGATATTCACTCGATACACTTGTATCTTCCTTTGTTTCTTCTTGTGTTGCGCTTTCTGTTGTTTTTGTGGTGGATGTATTTTCTTCATCGCTAGATGATGAGCATCCGACAAAGAAGAATGCTCCGATAAGTACAATTAAAAGGGATTTCATTATTTTTTTCATATTCTTATACCTCTTTCCTTTATCTAAAGTATAAGAAAAGAAAAGGAGGAATTGGTATGCTGGTAGCATACAAAGGTTAGAAAATTGAATCTAGACATGAAAGACTGAATACAACAACGATTAATGAAAGTAACCATATAATTATAAATGTTAGTGGCCAGGATATTTTGTTTGAGAATCTTTCAAATTTTGTTTTATTTAAGAAAATCCACAAGGTAATATACATAAAAAGAAACATGGCAATTTGATTAGTAAGGGTATGATTAAAAGTGCCCGATTTGTGTTGATCTAGTGTAATACTTAAACTAAAAATGATATATATCCAACAATAGATTTTTGATTTTATTTTTTCATTGTTGATGCCGGGAAAAATAAAGTATCGATTAAATAGGGCTGCATCAAATTCTGATACATTTTTGTATCTATTTTTATAGTCAAGTTGACATGCTTTCTTGATGACAAGCTGACTGGTTTTAGAAATTCCTTCTAGATTGTCTAAGGTTCCATTTAACAAAATATTATATAGTTTTCCTAAGGCATAAATATCGGTTTGTGGGTTAGATTGTTCAAATCCAAATTGTTCAGGGGCTGCATAGCCTATACTGCCTAAAATTTGGGTATCTTTTGATTTTGTGGAATCTTGGATTCTGGCAATGCCAAAGTCTAGAAGTGTGACCTTATTGTTGTGGTAAATAATATTTTCCGGCTTGATATCACGATGTATAATGTTCATTTTATGTATGGGTTTTAAACATAGACAAAGTTGATGAAGAATGTTTTTTGTTTCTTTAGAAGAGAAAACCTTATTTTCTAATGTTTCTCCTTCAATGTATTCTTCAATAAGGGTTAAAATATTTTCATTTTCTTGAATTACGTAGATTTTGGGAATATAAGGATTATTCAAATGTTGAAGCTTGGTATACAAATCTTTGTCGTAGTATTTTAATTCTTTTTGAATATATTTTGTATGATTGGATTCAACAAGTTTGATGATTTTATCGTTATCTTTTTTTAGTGTACAAATTTCTTTCATTTCATGTATATTATAGTTAATATGACTAAGACAAATCAATTATTAAAAAGTATTAAGGAAACAAAGAGTGAGTCGCTCGATGATTTGATGAATCAAATTCCAGATTTGGATTTTTGTGAGTATATGAATCAGATTATAGATTCAAAGCATACAACGCGTGGAAAGGTATTGGCTTGCACAACGATTCAAAGAAACTATGGCTATCAAATTTTTGATGGTTCAAAAAAGCCAAATAAGGATAAGGTGGTTCAGATTTGTTTGGCATTGCATCTCGATTTGCATCTGACAAATAATCTGTTGTCCTTATCAAATAATGGGATGTTGTATCCAAAAGTGAAAAGGGATGCCTTGTTGATTTATTGTATCGAAAAGAATAAGAGTGTGTATGAAGCAAATGAATTATTAATAGAGTATAATCTGGATGTTTTGGATTAGATTTGAAAAAATCCAAAGTACTTTGAAGAATTTCGAGTGGAGGATAAAGTGATGCAGTTTGGACGGGAGAAGTATCTACAAAAATTAATTGATCGAAAAAATAATGGCTTGATAAAAATTGTGACTGGATCTAGAAGAGCTGGCAAGAACACTTTGTTGAATGATATATATTATTTATATCTTTTAAATGATGGAATTCATGAAGATCAAATTATTCGCTTTGCGTTTGATTCAGATGAAGATTTGGATTTGTTAGATGTATATTTTGAGAATCAAGAAACAAAGATAAAACAGGGTAGAAATTATTATGTGAATTCGAAAAGATTCAGGGCGTATATTAAGGAAAGAACATCGCAAGATCAAGATTATTATCTATTATTGGATGAGGTTCAATTGTTGGATGGCTTTGTTGGAACACTGAATAGTTTTTTGCGATATTCTAATTTTGATATCTATGTGACAGGTTCAAATTCTCGTTTTCTTTCATCTGATATTGTAACGGAATTTAAAGGGAGAGGGACAGAAATTCATGTTTTACCACTTTCATAAAATATAAGGCGTGGAAACCCATCGGTCTTTAGACCGTGAAAGGAAACG
>CAVGPK010000017.1:0-30274 GCA_963631155.1 bacterium
AGTACTGGATGAGCTAGTTACAAGCCCACCGGTCCTTGGACCGTGGGTAGTTGACTTAGTGAATATATTGATGGCTTAGAATTGCCTGTCGAAGTAGCTTGGAAGGAATATATTGAGACGGGTGGTATTCCATTGGTTGCTTTAATGAAAACTCGAGAAGAAAAAGAAACGTATTTGAAAAATTTGTGTGATGAAACGTACTTGAAAGATATTATTGAAAGAAATAATGTTCAGAAGACACAAGAATTATCGGATACTTTTGATGTATTGGCCTCTATGATTTCTAGACTGGTTAATCCAAATAAAATTTCAAATACGTTTAAAAGTGTTTTAAATAAGAATTTGTCGAATGATACAATTTCAAATTATATCGATTTTTTTTCTAGATTCTTTTATTTTGTCTAAGGCAAAGACATATAATGTGAAGGGCAGAAAATATATTGGTACTCCTTATAAAATATATTTTGAAGATATTGGCGTTCGTAATGCCCGATTGAATTTTAGGCAGATTGAAGAAACCCATATCATGGAAAATATTATCTATAATGAATTACGTTATCGAGGCTATCATGTGGATGTAGGAGAAATTAAAGTAAGCGAAAAAACAGATCGAAAAGATGTGAATGGGAAATTTATTTACGCGCAAAAAAAATTGGAAGTTGATTTTATCGCAACAAAGGGGAATGAAAAAATATATATTCAGTCTGCATTATCTATGCTAGATGATGCAAAGAAGGAACAAGAAAAAAAATCGTTATATTATATTGATGATTCATTTAAAAAAATTGTGATCACAAAAAATAATTTAAATACGACTATAGATGAAAATGGCATTATCACAATGGACTTATTCACATTTTTTAAAGGGGAAAGATAGATGAAAATTCTATCTTTTTTTATTTCTTAGTTGACATGAGGGGTGTAAACTCCTATAATACCTATAAAGTTACTAGGAATAGTAGGTGGAGGAAATGCTTATGAAACGATGTTGTAGCTCAGTGATGAAATAAATATAGATTTTTTGAAATTACATAGGAGGAAAAGAACATGACAATTTATAAAGCAATTTCAGAATTAATTGGTAAAACACCATTGGTAGAATTAACAAATATTGAGGCAAAAGAGGGATTAGAAGCAAAAGTCGTCGCAAAGGTAGAATTCTTTAATCCAGCTGGAAGTGTTAAGGATCGTATCGCAAAAAAGATGATTGAAAATGCAGAGAAGGCAGGAAAGATTAGTGCAGGTGCTACTTTGATTGAACCAACAAGTGGAAACACAGGAATTGGTATTGCCTCTGTAGCAGCGGCTAAGGGATATAAAGCAATTTTAACAATGCCAGAAACAATGAGTGTTGAAAGAAGAAATTTATTAAAGGCTTATGGAGCTACCGTTGTATTGACAGATGGTAAAGCAGGAATGAAGGGGGCAATTGCCAAGGCAAATGAATTGGCTGAAAGCACACCAAATAGCTTTATTCCTAGTCAATTTGAAAACCCATCAAACCCTCAGGCACACTATGAAACGACAGGTCCTGAAATTTGGGAAGATTCAGAAGGTAAAGTAGATATTTTTGTAGCTGGAGTTGGTACTGGTGGTACTATTAGTGGTACAGGAAAATATTTGAAAGAACAAAATCCAAATGTGAAGGTTGTTGCCGTAGAGCCTGAAACTTCTCCTGTATTATCACAAGGACATGCAGGTCCTCATGGAATTCAAGGTATTGGTGCCGGATTTGTTCCTGATACTTTGAATACAGATATTTATGATGAAATTATTACGGTTTCTAATGAACAAGCCTATGAAACAGGTCGATTAATTGCACATAATGAGGGTATGTTAGTCGGAATTTCAAGTGGTGCAGCTACTTATGCAGCGTTACAATTAGCAAAACGTCCTGAAAATAAAGGGAAAACAATCGTAGTATTATTGCCAGATACAGGTGAAAGATATTTATCTACACCAATGTTTGCAGAATAAATAGATATCGTGTATAATGCCTCTTGTTGATTCGGAGGCGAACACACTATAGATGTGATAGCCGGATAAGGTCCTGGTTGAAATACCAGTCTTTATCCGGCTTTTATTTGTTTTAGGAGGTTAGTAATGGAAAATAAAACATTTACAAGCGGTCCTATTTTTGGACCTCTTATTAAATTTGCCTTACCTGTCGTTTTGGCTTTAATTTTACAATCCTTATATGGAGCTGTTGATTTATTTGTAGTAGGTCAATTTGCGAGTAGTGCAGATGCTTCAGCAGTATCGACAGGTTCACAAATTATGCAAACTCTCACAAATGTAATGGCAGGCCTTGCGATGGGAACAACTATTTTATTAGGACAACAATTAGGTGGACATCATAGCCGGGATGCGGGAAAAACAGTAGGCGCCAGCATTGCCTTATTTGGCATCTTAGGGTTACTTTTTTCAATAATCATCTATTTGAATGCTTCAACAATTTCAAGTCTAATGAATGCGCCCCAAGAAGCGTTTGATCAAACTGTAGCTTATGTTGCGACTTGTGGGGCAGGTATGATTTTTATTACCGCCTATAATTTATTAGGCTCTTTGTTTAGAGGAATTGGAAATTCAAAAATTCCGTTGATGAGTGTTGCGATTGCAGCTGTTATCAATGTTTTTGGAGATTTACTCTTTGTATGCGGATTTCATTTAGGATCCTTAGGCGCAGCTCTTGCGACTGTATTATCGCAAGCAATCAGTGTTATTTTTTTCATGTGTTATTATTTCAAAATTAAGCTTGCCATTCGAATTCAAAAAAGAAGACATACACTTTGATCGACATTTAATTCAAAGAATTATTGGTTTTGGCTTTCCACTTGCCTTGGCCGATCTTTTGGTTGGACTTTCATTCTTGGTCATTTTAGCGATTGTAAATGTATTAGGAGTAGAAGCAAGTGCAGGTGTTGGTGTGGCAGAAAAGGTATGTGCCTTCATTATGCTTGTACCAAGTGCTTTTTCACAATCAATGGCGGCGATTGTGGCTCAAAATTATGGAGCTAATAAATTGGAACGTGCGAATATGGCCTTACGTTATGGTATGCTTGTATCTTTTGTTGTGGGTGTATGTATGTCGTATCTATCCTTTTTCCATGGAGATCGTTTAAGTTCCATATTCTCAAGTGATCCAGAAGTTGTCCTTCGTTCATGGCAATATTTAAGGGCATATGCGATTGATTGTTTGTTGACACCACTATTCTTTTGTATGGCTGGATATTTTAATGGGTGTGGAAAGACAAGGTTTGTCATGTGTGAAAATCTAATTGGAGCTTTATGCATTCGTATACCTGTTTCTTATTTTATGTCTCTCATTAAGCCGGCTTCTTTATTCTTGATTGGATTGGCAACGCCTTGTTCGTCATTAGTACAAACCTTATTGTGCTTGGGATATTTGATTTATTTGAAAAAGAAAAGAAGTAGCTTAACTACTTCTTAAATGTAAGGGCATATCCATGCTCATCTTTAGAACCTGTTCCGATAGGTTCTTTTATTTCACCAATTTTTTCGATTTCATAAGGAGTTAATTGATAAACGTAGTTGAGCCAGTTTCGATAGAGTAAGTTCGCATGACTTCTCCATTTTAGAATGGGTTCTTTACTTGGATCATCATTTGGAAAATAGTTGTAGGGAATATGGATGGGTTTATTGGCTAATAAGTCCCTAAAATATTCATCTTTCAATGTTTCTTTTCCATATTCCAAATGTCCAAGGATGTAAATTTGTCGATAATCCTTTGTGACAATAATATTGGATCCAATCTCATCATTTTTAGACAAAATAGAGAGTTGGGGAATTGTTTTTAATTTTTCCTCATCAATCGCTGTATGTCTAGAATGAGGAGTGTAGTGAATTTCGTCAAATCCATTGGTCAAAAAGTCATATTCATCCACAAGTTTTTCTGGGAAAATACCAAATACTTTTTCAGGTAAAAGATGTTTTTGAATTCCGTAGTGATAGTAGAGTCCGGCTTGGGCTCCCCAACAAATATGGAGTGTGGAATACACATGTGTTTTTGACCATTCCATGATTTCTTCAAGCTCATTCCAATAATCCACTTCTTCATATTCAATCTGTTCAACAGGGGCTCCTGTAATGATCATGCCGTCATAATAGTTTTGTTTCAACTTTTCGAAGTGTGTATAAAATTTGACTAAGTGATCAGCACTCGTATTTTTTGAAATATGATTTTTAACCATCATAAAGTCGATATCAACTTGTAGGGCGCTTTTAGAAATCAATCGTAAAATTTGGGTTTCGGTCTCTACTTTTTTTGGCATTAAATTTAATATAACGATTTTTAATGGACGAATTTTTTGTCGGCTTGCACTCTTATCTTCGATGGCGAATATTTTTTCACTTTCTAATATGTCCTTAGCGGGCAAATCATCAGGTATATTAATGGGCATTTTTACTCCTTACTCTTTTCGATGGCTTGTTTTAAATCTTCAATAATATCATCGGCATCTTCAAGGCCTACAGAGAAACGAATTAAATCTGGAGCAACGCCAGCTTCCTTTAATTGTTCTTCACTCATTTGTCGATGGGTATGGCTTGCCGGATGTAATAGGCATGTTTTCGCATCGGCTACATGGGTAACAATAGAAGCAAGTTTTAGACTGTCCATGAATTTTTCTGTTTGTTCTCGAGTTGCTTTTAAACCGAAGGATAACACACCACAAGTTCCTTTTGGACAATATTTTAAAGCCAAGTCATGATGTGGATCGCTTTCTAAATCAGCATATTTTACCCAGGCAACATCTTCACTTGATTCTAAGAATTTCGCAACGGCCAATGCGTTTTTGCAATGTTTTTCCATACGTACAGCTAAGGATTCAAGTCCAATACTTAAAACGTAAGCACTTTGTGGGGATTGGATGGATCCTAAATCTCGCATAAGTTGGCTTGTTGCCTTTGTGATGTAGGCTAATTTTCCAAATTTTTCTGCATAGACAATGCCATGATATGATTCGTCTGGTGTTGTAAGTCCTGGAAATTTTTCAGCGTGAGCTAGCCAGTCAAAGTTTCCACTATCAACAATAGCTCCACCAACACATGATGCATGTCCATCCATATATTTTGTGGTTGAATGAGTAACAATGTCAGCTCCCCATTGGATAGGTTGACAATTAACAGGGGTTGCGAATGTGTTATCAATGATCAATGGAACACCATTGGCATGGGCAACTTTGGCAAATTTTTCAATATCGAAAATACGAACAGTTGGATTGGTGATGGTTTCACCGAATACACATTTTGTGTTGGGCTTAAATGCTTTTTGTAGATCTTCTTCACTAATTTCAGGATCAACAAATGTACAGTCAATACCCATTTTTTTCATGGTAACTCCAAATAGATTGAAGGTTCCTCCATAGATTGCACTTGATGCGATTAAATGATCGCCGGCTTCACAAATGTTGAATACGGCATAGAAATTGGCAGCCTGTCCACTTGATGTCAGCATTCCGGCAACTCCGCCTTCTAAAGCAGCAATTTTAGATGCGACAAAATCATTTGTTGGATTTTGAAGTCTTGAATAGAAGTAGCCACTTTCTTCTAGGTCAAAAAGTCTTCCCATTTGTAGACTTGTATCGTATTTAAATGTTGTACTTTGATAAATTGGAACTTCTCTAGGTTCACCGTTTTTTGGCGTATAGCCTGCTTGTATGCATTTTGTTTCAGTTTTCATTAAAGTTTTGCGCAGGATACTCCGACTTCTATAAGTCGGAAAGGAATGCGCCTGCGACTCTCCTTTCTGTTAAATAATTTGTAGACATTCCTATTAACTTTAATTTCTTGCAGCTTATGCTGCCTTTATTTACTTTCTGGCCGTCAAGATTTCTTATATCAAAGAATCCTGACTGTCTTCTTCCAAATATAAAATATTCCAAATCTTGGTATCTTACTCTATCAAATAATCTGAATCCTTCTACAAGATATGGAGCTTGATTTAACTTTCTATGTCCATTCTTATAAATCTTTGCCTTATGAATCTGACGATTATGACTACGAATAGCTTTTGTCAGATAATATGTTTCTAACGGCTTCGCACTCAGATTATTGGCGATACAATATGCATCATTGATATGTGTTTTCTTAATAGTATGTGATTCACGTTTGTACCTTGTGATATACCCATACGTTTCTTGTATAGGAATATCAAGAATATCTTTTAATCTGTTTACTAACGCTTTTCGCATGATTCCCATGAATGCAGCATCTCGTAGTGACTTGCTTCTTTTCTTTCTGTCATCAGGAAGGTGAATCAAACCAGCATGAAGTTTTGTTCCTTCTTTATGCGTGCCACAACATTGACAGGTGTAGTTGTCTCTCTTTAGGGCATACTGTCTTACGTTGTACGCATCATACATCTCACCTTTTTGATAATCTATTCCTACAGGAAGAGGTTTTCCTTCTTCCATGGCTTTAAGTCTTTGTGTATCAAATTCAGCCGTTTCGACACAAACAAGACTTACAGGAACAATCTTACAAATCTTTTGTATCGCAGTAATATGTTCCTGAATCTTTACTTCTACACTAGGAGCAAGCCAACCTTTATGCTTTGCATGTACTCGGTTGTCAAATCCAGCTTGTCTGTATCTTGCTTTTTTGCTTCTTCTAGAACGACGATATTGTCTTCGATCTGAAAGATGTTTTACAACGTCATTTCTAGGAAGGAGTTCTTCTTGATAAAGTACCTGTTTTTCTGTTGAAGCACACAATCCAACATGTTTACTACCGGCATCTACGCCTAGAGTAACAGCCTGTGTATAGTTATGTGTTCTATTTGCCATTTGAAT
This sequence comes from bacterium, assembly GCA_963631155.1. Lineage (GTDB taxonomy): Bacteria > Bacillota_I > Bacilli_A > Erysipelotrichales > Erysipelotrichaceae > Holdemanella. Next base: position 6,813 of record CAVGPK010000017.1, read on the forward strand.
TGTAAATGGATCTCTTTTTACCACTTTTGCCTGATCATTCTTTAGCATAAGGCGAACCTTACGGTGATCAGACGTAGGCATAATTGGTCTTCCTTCTTTGTTTAAAACGTATACCATAAGGTTTCCTTTCTTTTTTTGTTGTTCGCTAACAGTGGCAGCGAACCATGTCTAGATGACATGTAATGACACCTTCGCCAATGTTATAAAAGCTTTTTACATCTAGCACACTGTCCCTACCCAACAGGACTGTTTAATACTGGACCAGAGAGCTACAGATTAGGTGTAACGTCCGTAGGTCTGATGACTCAAATAACGTAGCGCTTAAAGCACTTAGGCTAGTCAACAAGAGCTTTTACAAGCTCCCACTTCAAGATTCGTTAGAATCTAAGTGGTGGGTTATTGACGTTTATACCACCTTTATTTTTTATTATTTTACTCTGAAAACGCTTAAAAGAAAAGAGCACGAGGCTCTTAGTGATTGGATTGGATGTATTTTTTGAGTTTTTCTATTCTTAATTCGAGGCCGTATGTTAATCCTTCAATACGACGATTTGAGATATCGAGTTTATCTGAAAAATGCATAAGCATACTTTGATATTCATGGACAAGTCTATCTAATTTTTCAATGTTGATGTCTTGAATGTCGTTGAGGATTGTTTTCAAAATTTCATCATAGTCTTTGGATGCATTGTAGAAAAATTTTCCTTTGCCAGATGAGAAATTAAATTCATTGAAATATTTATCACATTCCATGCTTTCTCCTGTATCGAAGATAGGCGTTGTTCTAACCCATTCTAGAGAGTTTACGTTTCGTATAATGCCAAAATTCTTTAAATGACGATCTATATTTTTCATTAAGTAATCAACGGCAAACATATTCGCGACATTTTTACGAGCATGTGGTACATTATGTTTTTCTAATATTTGAATGTAAAATTCATAATCGTTTATGTTATTCGGCTTTTTTTTCTGTTTGTAATATATCGTAAGCGGAAATGATTTCCTCGTCTTCTGTAATAAAATTTCACATTTGGATACAAGCCTTGTTTTTTCGTTCCAATCAGTTTGATAGTCGCAATAATCAAAACCTAATCTTTTACAGATTTGTGAGGCTAACCATTCATTAAAGGGTTCTTCTCGATTGAAAGTATAGGTTCCTTTTACCAAAATTCTTTTTCCATTTTCAATAATCCATCCTTTTTGCAGCATTCCGTCGGTTGTGTTATTTGGGGAATGAAGTAAGGCTTTGGATGTAGATATATTTGAGTGGGATGAGCTATCTAGTGCAGCTTCCAAATAGGCCTTATATTCAAAGTCGTTAGAAAAGAAATTGATATCTTTCCATTGAATGTTACTTGTTTCTTCTTTTAACCAATATTGATTGGATAAAGAAAGAGCATAAGATTTGTTGAGTAATTCTTCAGGTAAAGAAACATCTAGCTTTTCGAGCAATCTTTCCAAATCTTTTCTCCATGAAGGGATTCCACGGCCTCTGAATCATTTGTTTGTTTCTTTTAGGATACTCTTACTTTTATCTTTTGTGGCATTTAAAACAGCTAAAGGAGCATATTCAATATGGTTAATACCGTAAATGGTATCGATCACATTAGTTTCTGTATTATATTCCAAGGATAAGATAGGGATATTTTTGTTCATTAAAATCATTTTATGTTCTTTTTAGATAATATAATCAAAGCTTTGTTCGTGGTTTAAAATATCTTGGATAGTAATATTTTTTAGATAGTTTTCAATCACATTATTCAGTCCTTCCCATACAAATAGGGTTGTACAATCTTCTTTTCTAGGACACGTATTGTTTGGCTGATCCAAACAGACTACGCAGGAAAGGTTTCCCTCAGTAGCATTTAATATGTCGTATACATTGATTTCTTGTGGTAATTTGGCAAGTCTGTATCCGCCTTGAAATCCTCGATTGGATTGTACGATATTTGCTTTATTTAAAACAGGAACGATTTGTTCTAAATATTTTTTTGAAATGTTTTGTCTGGATGCGATGTCTTTGAGTGTGATAAATCCTGTATCTTGATGTTGAGCTAAATCAACTAGTAATCGTAGTGCATATCTTCCTTTTGTTGAAATTCTCATTGTATTGCCTTCTTTCTTTTTATTATAATAATATATATTCGATAGGTTTTCTAGTATATGGAGTGGGCGAATGAAGAAAATAATTATATTTGATTTGGATGGAACTTTGTTTTCGTCCAATAAAAAGATTGATCAGCAAACTTTGAATAAAATTCTTTCTTTAGAAGAAAAGGGAATTCAAGTAGGTATTGCGACAGGTCGGTTTTATGATGAGTTGGAACCTGTTATAGATCAATTGCGATTGCGTGATTTTGGTGGTTTTGTATTGAGCTCGAATGGGTTAGAGGTGCATGATTTTTTGCGTTTTAAAGATAAAACATTTTTAAAAATAGATCCATATCAAGCAAAAGAAATGATTGAATTGGCAGGTAGATATCATTTGATTCCTTATGTATATGAAGATGGGGTTTATCATATGTTTTATGTGTATGGATTTTCTTTTTTTCAAAAGATTATTCATTTTTTGCCGTCTCAAATTCATTATATAAAGTCAATGCAGGAATTGATTTTAGAAAAGGATGTAGATTTACATTCTTGTTTGTATGATAAGATTTGTTTTGCGGGAACAAATTATCATATTAAGAAGTTTGAACAATTTGTTTTAAAGAAATATTGTGGTTTTCAATTTTATCCTGTCAATTCTCATTGTACTGAATTAGTGAGGGATGAGGTGGGTAAACTTCAGGCTACAAGCTATATTTGTAAAGAAAGGAATGCAACTCTTAGTGATGTTTTGTTTTTTGGGGATAGTGGAAATGATGTGGATTTATTGAGAGAATGTGGTTGTGGTGTTGCGATGAAGAATGGGATGAGGGAAACAAAAAAAGTTGCGGATCACATCAGCAACTTTACAAATCGTCATCAGGGTGTTTTAGATATGTTGAATCGGTTTTATCCAGAAGAAACTGGTTTAAAAGAATAAGGATCGCATTCATAATTAGGAAGATTCCTGTGAGTTTGAAAATAATATCTAAAGATTGAATCGGTTTCATAAGGAGAATAATTCCTATGACTAGGATGAGGATGGTGCATCCAAAATTCATTTTCCACATGGAAAAGCCATTATCCTTTAGGATGAGTGTTTTTTGGAAGTGTACGAAGGAATTCAAAATGAGTGCGATTCCTACGAGCATTGGAAGAGTGCTGATGAATTGTTCAGAGAAAAAGGCCATATAGAGTCCGCAACATAATAAGCAGATTCCTATGAGTAGGCTTGCCAGCGAGGTAGATTCTCTTTTGGTGTAGAAGGTATATAAAAAATAGATGCTGATCGCAATTGTTAGGATGCCTATAAAACAGGTAAATGTTTTTAATAGGGATATTGAAAAGAAACATAGAATGAGACCAAAAATTAGAAAGAGAATGGCGGTTATGATATTTTCTGATTTTGTTGAATACATAGTTGAAGCTCCTTTTTTGTAGTATAACACAAAAGAGTGGTGTATGATTAGTTTGAGGTGATGATAATGAAAGTTGCAGTATTATTAGATGATGGTTTTGAAGAATTAGAAGCGATGGGACCAATCGCTCTTTTAAGAAGAGCAGGATTGGATGTAGATTTGATTGGTGTTAATAATAAAGAGAGTGTTACGGGAAGATTCAATGTAACTTATTCTCCTTGTTTTCCAATTGATGCGTATGATTTTTCGAGTGTAGATTGTTTAGTTTTGCCTGGAGGTCCACACTATAAGAAATTACAGGAAAACAAAGCAGTTTTAGATTTGGTTCGTGATTTTTATGAGAATAAGGTATTGGCTGCCATTTGCGCAAGTCCTACGATTTTAGGTCATATGGGATTGTTAAAAGATCGTAATTATACTTGTTTTAAAGAGATGAACGAAGACTTTGGTGGTACGTATCATTATGATTATGTTGTGGTGGATGACAATTTGATTACGGGTGTAAGTGCGGCTGCAAGTATTGAGTTTGCGTTTGCGATTATTGAAAAGCTTTGTGGAATTGAGCATGCGGATAAGATAAAAGCTTCTGTTTATTATGATGCCAAATAAGATTGATTACATATTTTAATAACAAACCCTTCCATATTGTGTGGAAGGGTTTGTCTATATAGACAATATTTTTAAAAACAATCGGATTGTCAGGTCATATTAAACTTAGATGGTGTTAATAGAAGTTTTAATGCGAATGAAGATATAAAATCTGAAAAATCGAATTCAAATGCTAAAATAGAAGAAAACAATTGATTTATAAAGTAACAGTGTTATAATAACGTTGTTACAAAAAAGGAGACTCGAATGAGAAAAGTAACCGAAGGTGTAACGGAAGCATTATTAGCAAGTGCTAAAAAAGAATTTTTAATCTATGGCTATAAAGATGCAAGCATGCGAAGAATTTCTAGCGCAAGTGGGGTAAGTACCAATTCGATTTATACGCGATTTAAAGATAAGGCGGGTTTATTTGAAGCGGTTGTACAGGAAGCAGCTGATGGCTTGATGGATATTTACTTAAAAAGCATGTCTAAAGCAAAAGAAAAGATAGATATTCAAGATGCAATACATGAAGGTGTAGATGGAACGGATTTAGTACTTAAATATATCTTTGAAAATAAAGACAGTTTTAAACTTCTCTTTGGCGCATGTGAAGGAACGAAGTATGAAAATTATTATGATGAACTTTCTAATATTGAAGAATCCTATTATCTTCTTTTTGCGGAAAATTATATGAAAAAAGAATCGAAAGTCGATCCATTTTTTATCCATGTTCATTGTCGGATGGGATGGCAATATATTTATGAAATATTAAGTCATGATTTATCTTATGAACAAGCCAAAGAATTTATGGAAAGTGTTTGTGCATTTAACTATGCAGGATGGAAGGTTGTACTTGGAATTGAATAGGGTTACATGAAGCAGTACTTAAATGGTACTGCTTCTCTTAAAACATAAAAGTTAGTTTAATCTAACAAGAAAGGCGGATTATGAAAGAAAAAAAACAAAGCACGATGAAAAGACTGATGATTTTTGCGGGTAAGTATAAGTATTTTTCCTATGCAGCACAAGCCTTTGCATTTATAAGCGCTTGGGTTGCATTGATTCCATTCTATAGTATATGGAAAATTTTAAAAGAATTATTAGCTGTTCGTCCTTATTATATGGAGGCAGAGCATATCATAGACTATGGATGGGAAGCGGTTGGATTTTCACTACTCGCAATGACTTTATATATTGCTTCTTTAATGTGTTCACATGTAGCTGCATTTCGTGTTCAGTCCAATATGCGTAAAGAAATGATGGAACATGTCATGAAACTTCCTTTGGGTTATATAGAAAAAATTGGAAGCGGTAAAATTAAGAAAATTATTACTGAATCGGCAGCATCTACAGAAACATTTTTAGCGCATAATTTGCCAGATCGAGTCGTATCGAAAGCAACACCAATGGGTCTTCTTTTGATGATGATTTATTTTGACTGGCGACTTGGTTTGATTAGTTTAATTCCTGCCTTGATGGCTTTTGTACTTATGGCAACAATGATGATGGGGCCTAAACTTGCTTCAGATATGAAAGAATATCAAAATGCATTGGAAACCATGTCCAATGAAGCCGTTGAATATATTCGTGGAATTCCGATTGTGAAAACATTCGGACAAACGATATTTTCTTTTAAACGCTTTAAAAATGCAATTGATACATATGAAAAATGGACATTGGATTTTACGAAAGCAATGATGATTCCAATGATTGGATTTACAACATTTGCGAATGGAATATTTGTGGCATTGATTATTGCAACCTTTCTTTTTGCAAAGAATATGAATAATACATTTATATTGCATTTATTTTTCTATCTCATCATTACAAGCATTCTTACAACAACTTTGATGAAAATGGCCTATGCAGGAGAATCTCAACTCTTAGTCGAAGATGCGCTAAAACGTATGGACGATTTACTTCTCGTTCAGCCATTAGATAATCCAAGCCAAAAGGCTCACCTCAACGATTCTTCAATACAAATTGAAAACATTTGTTTTTCTTATGAAGATACAAAAGAAAATGCGATTGATCAACTTTCCATGGAGATTCAAGCGGGTCAACATATCGCTTTGGTCGGACCTTCTGGTGGCGGAAAAACAACCCTAGTTTCTCTAATTGCACGGTTTTGGGATGTACAAAGTGGAAGCATTTCGATTGGTGGAGTGAATGTTAAGGATATTCCAAACGAACAATTAATGAATACCATTTCTTATGTTTTTCAAGATAGCAAGTTATTAAAAATGTCAATTTTAGATAACATTCGCATGGGTAGAGACGATGCAAGTGAAGAAGAAGTGATGGATGCTTTAAAGAAAGCGATGTGTATGGATATTATTGAAAAATTACCTGACGGTATACATACAATGATTGGTTCGAAGGGGACTTTTGTTTCCGGTGGTGAAATGCAAAGACTATCAATTGCGAGAGCTTTTCTAAAAAATGCGCCTATCTTAATTTTAGATGAAGCAACTGCCTATGCAGATCCGGATAATGAAATTTACGTTCAACAAGCGTTTGAAAATCTATCGAAAGAAAAAACAGTGATTTTGATTGCACATCGTTTATCGACCATCACGAATGTAAATCAAATTTATGTATTAAAAGATGGAAAAATCGTTGAAAGTGGAAATCATACAGAGCTTGTACAAAAAAATGGACTTTATCAACATATGTGGCATGAATATAATCAATCCGTTGATTGGCAAATTGGAAAGGAATAAGCAATATGATAGAAAAAATAAAACATCGATATGCATTATCGGATCAAGGAGCGAAACAAATGATTTGGGCTTGTATTAGTGTTGCCCTTTCCAATTTGGTCCTGATGCTTCCCATTGCTTTACTGTATCGTTTGGCCTCTTATTTATTACAGGGTCAATTACCAGAAAATAAAAGTTTTTTCATTATTGGAATTGTCGTTGTTGTCATACTCATTGTACTTACGACGTATATTCAATATAAAGCCACCTTTTTTTCAACCTATGTTGAGAGTGGTGTTCGAAGAAGAAGTCTTGCCGAAAAGTTAAGAAAACTCCCTTTATCTTTTTTTAATAAAAAAGATTTGTCCGATTTAACAAATACGATTATGTCTGGTTGTGCATTGATTGAAACAGCGAGTTCGCATTGGATTCCTGAATTGATTGGTTCGATGATTTCTATCACAATTATTGTGGTGGCTTTATTTTTCTTTAACTGGAAGATGGCTTTTGCAGCTGTATGGGTTATGCCAATTTCTTTTCTTATTGTTTTAACTTCACGGGCTAAATTAGTACAAATTCAAAAAAAGACCATAGAAGATCGACTTGCGATGGAAGATGGCATTCAAGAAGCTTTAGAAACAATTAGAGATTTACGTGCAAACCATATGACAGCAAAATATATGGATCAACTTTCAAAGAAAATTGAGAAAGTTGAAAAGAATGCAATATTTTTAGAATTTAGTAATGCAGTTTATGTATGTTCAGCTCAGATGATTTTAAAATTCGGAATTGGAACTGTAGCAATTATGGGGAGTTCTTTATTAATGCGGCATGAAATTGATTTATTAACGTTCTTTGCCTTTCTTTTAGTTGTGACAAGGATGTATGAACCAATGCAAATTGCTTTACAGAACTTATCTGCCATTATTAGTATGGATACTACCACAAATCGAATGGATGAAATTTTATCTCATGAAGAACAAACAGGAAGCAATATACTTTCTAATGATGGATATGATATTGCTTTTAACCATGTTGGTTTTTCCTATAAAGAAGGAAAAGAAGTTCTAAGCGATGTGAGTTTTATCGCAAAACAAGGACAAGTGACAGCTTTAATTGGTCCTAGTGGGAGTGGAAAAACAACTGTCTCTCGATTAGCGGCTCGATTCTGGGATTGCCAACAAGGAACAATTACTGTAGGTGGCATGGATATATCAAAAGTGGATCCAGAAACTTTGTTGTCTTTGTATTCCATTATTTTTCAAGATGTAATTTTATTTAATAATACAATTTTGGAAAATATTCGGATTGGAAAAAAAGATGCGAGTGATCAAGAAGTTTTGGAAGCCGCACGTTTGGCTAATTGTATGGATTTTATAGAAAAATTACCAGAAGGAGTTCATACGATGATTGGCGAAAATGGATCGGAATTATCCGGTGGAGAACGTCAAAGAATTTCCATAGCAAGGGCTTTTTTAAAGGATGCACCGATTATATTAATGGATGAAGCAACCGCTTCTTTAGATGTAGATAATGAATCCATTATTCAAGAATCGATTTCCAAATTAATTAAAAATAAAACCGTTTTAATTATTGCCCATCGAATGCGAAGTGTGGATTGTGCTGACAAAATTGTTGTATTAAAAGACGGAAAAATTGTTGAGCAAGGAAACGCAAAAGCATTAAAAGAACAAAAGGGTATATATGCGCATATGTTAGAATTGCAACATCGTAGCAATGAATGGAAGTATAGCTGATTTATGCTACTTTTCGTAAATCAGAATTTTATCTCTTTCAAATGTTCTTGGCATAATCTTAGTAAATTTCAAAATTATTAATTATGTCTACATGGTTATTAAAGGCTTCTATTAAATCTGTTAAAACGCGTAATTCGTCTTTTAAAGATTCGATTTCATTGTTCATTAAAACAACCACAAAATCTAAATCATTTTTTCTTGTGGCCTCATTTCGAGCATAAGATCCAAATAAATAAGCACGTTCGATTGAATCATAAGATGCGAAAACAGGTTGTGTTATATTTTTGATTTCATAAAATACACTAAGGCGAAAACCCACTACCTTTAGGTGGTGGGTAGATGACATAATGAAATTAATATATAGATAGTTAATGTACATATTTGAATGGTTTAAATGACAAAAATGCAGCATTAATAAGGAGAATAGGCATGAAAGGTTCCGAATAAAAAATGAAAGATTTCTTGGAAGGGAATAATAAACTATTTATAATTCTAATTTATCAAAGAAAATGAACACACTATTTTTTATCTTATTTTTTTATAAGTAACACTAAAAAAGATTGTTATGAATCTCTTTCATAACAACCAATTTCATACATCCTAATTTCCATAAAATGATCAATCTTTCTAAAAGTAATATGAACACTTAGTATCTTTTATTATCTTAAAACTTAGTAATATAGTAACTAAGAAGGAAAATAGACATATGACAATTACTATTGAATTAGCAGAGGAAGCATATCAAAAATATATAGATAGTGGATATAAATCAAGACCTATAGAAGAATTTTGGAATGAACTAGATAATCAACGATTATGAATTGCTTTTTAAGAAAAAGTTTTGTAATTTTTCAATTCCACATACATCTAAATTGTACTGGTCCTTTACCTCTCCCGATTCAATGTGAATGACACTATCACATGCAGATAAAATCAATTCATAATCATGAGTAACGATAAATAAAAAAACATCCTCTCCTTGAAGTTGCTTAAGTAGATTACATGTCTTAATCATATGCGTAAAATCAAGACCAGAAGTAGGCTCATCAAAATATAGTATTTTTTTGTCGCAAAACATAGCAGAAGCAATAATTACCCTTTGTTTCTGTCCACCAGACAAGGTCATAGGATGGCGTTGTGCAAGCATCGAAATATCCAAAGTATCCATGATCTCTTGAAGACTATTTTTCATAGATTCATCACTTCCTAGCATGATTTCTTCTCTAACACTATCTGAGAAAAGTTGATGATTTACTTCTTGCATGACTTGATAGCTCTGCTTTAACATTTGCTTTGCACTTTTCTTTTTTTTATCTAATCGCAAAGTTCCTTTAGCTTTTTTTATAAGTCCACACATAGTGGAAACAAAGGTAGATTTTCCAGCTCCATTAGTACCAATAATTGCTGTTATATGCCCAGATGGAATGCTTAGATTAGGTATAGACAAAACTTCCTTCTTTCCGTAAAAACAATGAAGATCTTCAATCTCTAATGAATGCTTTCCAGAAGTAACAGTATGTGAATGGAAAGGATAAGAAAGTAGATCCACCGACCGAATACCACTTTGCTTTTGTTCTTCAAAAGTAAAGCGAGATAATTCTTGCATGGAATACACTTTTACGATTCTGCCATTCTCCATATAAATAGCACGATCTACAAGATTTTTTAGATAATAGATGAGATGTTCAGCAATAATAATTGTCTTTTTTTGTTTTTTGAGTAGAATTAAAACTTCTTTTAACTTTTCTATTGCTTGCGTATCCAAATTGGAAGATGGTTCATCCAAAACATATACCTCTGGAGACATTGCATATATACTTGCAAAAGCTATTATCTGCTTTTCTCCTCCAGATAGATTAAAAATATTACGATCTAGTAAATTCTCAATGTTCAAATCTTTTGCGGTTTTTCTTACTCGTTCAGCAATTTCTTTTGGATCTATTCCTTGGTTCTCACATCCGAAAGCAATTTCACTTGTCGTATTTACTGTGTAAAACTGTGTTCTTGGATTTTGAAATACACTTCCTACTTTCTTAGATATTTGATACATGGGAAGATCTAATAGGTTTTCTCCATCCAATAAAACACGACCTTCTAGTTTTCCTTCATAAAAATTAGGAATCATACCATTGAGCAAACGAGTCACTGTTGTTTTTCCACAACCACTTTTACCACAGAGTAAAATGCACTCTCCCTTTTTCACTTCTAAATTAATAGAATCTAGATTTTTAGGATATCCACTTTTTAGATAAGAGTAACTGACATTTTGAAAGGAAATCATAAAATACCTACCACCTTTAAAATAATTGCAGTCATTACTAAAGCTAGTGTAATGCACCAAACAAGAATATCTGAAAAATGAAATCTTACTTGCACTAAACTAGTATGAGCTTCTGGACTATCTAATCCTCTGCACAAAGCTGCTGCAGATAATTCTTCACTGATATTTAAAGCAGATATCAACAATGGAACCATAATATGTTCTAAGGAAACAAGTATCCCCCTCATTTTCATTGCAGCTCGAATAGAAGTCCATTCCTCTTTAATTGTAGGAAAGTAGCGAAATACTACTGATAAGGGAATAATTGCAGTTTGTGGAAGATGCACCTTCCACATGACCGCAACAAATTCACTCACTTCTGTTTTTGTCAAAATCCATTTACCTAAAATAAAACAAGGTAAAAACTTTCGTAAAGATACGACAACAAAGGATATTAATGTAAAAACAAAACCACTTATATAGGGAGTTACTAAATAATCAATCAAGAGCATTATCAAAAATATTAGCAAATAATTAAAAGTGCTTTTACCTTGTCCATCTATAGCTATGATGACTAGACAACCACACACTAAAATAATTTCAAAAGCTAAGGAATGACTGAGAAATAAAATGAGATTCACAGCCACCAATAGCATGAGCTTTGTACGCAAATCAAATTTTACTTCTCTTTTTCTCATCCAATGATTCCAGCCTTTTCAAAGTGCTTTTTAAAGATTTTCTTACCAATAACTAGTCCAATCAAAGCAAAAATAACAGTTCCGATGATCATGACAAACAATACCCAAATTGGAGTCATTGCTTCAAGCGTATTACAGAAATCTGCACTCATACCACGCTCTAGAGTATCTGTAAAATAATAATCACGCATGATCCAAATAGGAAGGAACCCACCGAGTAGATTTTGAGAGAAGAACACATAACTTAGCGCATTCAATTTCTCATCACGAAATTTACCAATGCCAGCAATAATTTCTGCAAGGATTCCTGCAACCACACCTGTTAAAGCAACGATCCAAATATTGCCTTGAAGTAGAAGAAATAGGCAAGGCAACATAGCTGCAATAAAAATTGGGCCATGCATAGGTGCCTTAGCTAGTAACATTAAATAAACAGGAGCTGCCACGAAAGCAATTAGGCTACTCATGCAAAGATAAAGAGGGGGAACAGGCATACAACAAACTCCGATAATTAAGAACACAACAAAGTATAGAGCGATAAACACACCTGCTGAAACCAGGCCCTTAGATTTTTTAGTATTAGTTTTTTTATTCATTTTCATTTACCTCCAAATTTTTAATTTTCACATCGACTTTGACGCCGATATTCTAATGGTGTTTCACCAAAATAGTTTTTAAAAGCTGCAGAAAATTTGCTTGCATTTTCATATCCAACACTTGCCGCAATTTCTGTCACAGACTGATTTCCATCTCTTAAAGAAATCGAAGCAAAAGACATTCTTGCTTCTTTTAGCCACGTAGAGATATTCTTCCCGTATACTCCATGAAAGTAATTTTTTAAAGAAGAAGGACTTATTCCAAAAGGAGAAGCTAAGCTATCAATTGAATAATGCTTACTTAAATCAGCACTGATCGTTTTCATTACTTGCTTAGCAATCTGTACCTGTCCCATAGTCATGACAGAACTTTCATCACTTTTTTCAGGCATATTTGACTTACAAAGTAAAAACATAAGCTCAGCTACCTTCATTTGTAAATAAGGAATACGACACTCTGAAGGAGCATTCTCCATATCTTCAAATAATTTGCACATTCTATCTTCTGCTTGGATAACATAGCTTTCTGTTTCTTCACAAAATCGAAGCTGAATTTGTTTTCCATCAACATCCACAGATTTCAAAAGTTCAGGTGTTTCTTTACTCATCTTCGAAAAATGAAGCAAAAGTTCCATTCCATGATAATGACCACTTGGAAACATAAAACTATCCTGTGCTTTTCTAGTATCAATGCTCAAATTTCCTGGTTCCATAAACAGAAAGCGATTATCAGACATTCGTACTTCCATGCGTCCTTCTGTACAATAATTAATTTTCAAGCTATTCCCCATTTCTTTACTTTCTGGAAGAAAAAATGATTTGCAATGAAAATTATGAAATTGTAAGACTATGCCAGGAAAAAGAGTGATGACCTCTACTGTGCCAGATCCATCTACACAATCAATCTGATACACAATCCGCTTATCATTATGTTCTAAAACTCGAATTGTGTTCTGCATTTTTAATTCACTCATGTATGTAGATAAAATTGATTTAGCTACCATAATTTACCTCCTGATAGATAAGTAAGATTTTTCAAAAATTTAATTTTGCATAGTATATTTTAAGCTACCCATTCTTGGCTCTTTGTTTGAAGTTGATATAAATGATGATACAGACCATCAGTTGCCATTAGTTGTTCATGAGTACCCTTTTCTTCAATGTGTTTATCATTAAGCACAAGAATTTGATCTGCATTTTCTATTGTACGAAGTCGATGTGCTATGACAACTACCGTTTTTCCTTTAATTAGATGAGAAATGGCATTCTGGATCATCACTTCATTTTCTGAATCAAGAGCAGCTGTTGCCTCATCAAGTAAAATGATTGGTGCATCCTTTAAAAGTGCACGAGCAATAGAAATACGTTGACGTTCTCCACCAGAAAGAGTAGAGCCATTTTCTCCAAGAAGTGTGTTATAACCTTGTGGAAGTTTATCAACAAACTCATCACAGCAAGCTGCTTTTGCTGCAGCTAAAACCTGTTCATCACTTGCGTTAAGGTTCCCAATTTTAATGTTATTCCAAACAGTATCATTGAATAATGTTACATCTTGGAAAACAAAGGACATATATCCCATAAGATATTCAGGGTCGAGTGTTTTCACATCTACTCCTCCTATACTAACGGTCCCACTGTTGACATCCCAAAAGCGAGCAATAAGTCTAGACATAGTACTTTTACCACTACCAGATGGCCCAACAATTGCTGTAATTTCACCTTCTGGAATGGTAACACTAACATCCTGTAAAACAGTTTCTTTATTGTAGGCAAAGATAACATGATCAAAAGTAATTGTATTATTATTGATTGGTATATCCTTACTACCTTCCATGATAGGAATCTGTGCCAATTCTCTCATTCGCTTGGTAGATACCAAGGTGTGGGATAACATTGGAAGTAATGTAAGAATTGTCAAGATTGGTCCGTATATTCTACACACAATAACAAGAGATAAAAGTAGCGGTAGAATGGTAATATTTCCATTCGTTAACAGGTGAACTCCCACAAAAACAGTAATACCAATTCCAGCTTGTAAAACAAATTGAGCAACAGAAATAAATATGCTTGTCCCTAGTTCCATATGAATGGATTGGTTTTTCAAATCTTTTAAAGCATTGTTTAGTTCGGTAAATTTATCTCCATCTAAATGACACGATTTAATAATGCGGATTCCTTCCAAATATTCCTGTTCTTCCTCAGATGCTTTCAATTTAGCTTCTACTTGTTTTTTACTTCCATTTTCTTGAAGCTTTCTACTTCCAAAGATAATAAGGAAGGATAATGGTAAAGTACAGAAAATGGACAGTCCCATACGCCAATCGAAAATCATTACACAAGCACAAATAATCGTGCAAGAAATAGCATTTGCAATAAGAGGTGGCACAATGTGACTAAGAGAGTGTTCAATACTTGCACAATCACCCATCATATTCGTAGTAAGTTCTGTTAAGTCTTTATCATTGAATACACTCATTGGAAACTTTCGAACCAACTCTGCAATACGAATACGAGAATCTTCTGCCGCTGTATAACAAGATACATAGGTATTTCTATAATCATTCTGGCAACAGAAGAAATGAATTATTACAGCTATCACACCTGCTCCAAAGAGAATCCACATTTTATTCCAAGAAACAGTCTCTCCTGTGAATGGTTTTAATATCTCAACAAAGAGTTTAACAGTCACAATTACTGGGAGCATGAGTGAAAGATTTGTAAGTGTGCAGGCAAAAATTCCTTTTTTCAGATCCTTTTCTCCGCAATCTGAGAGTTGAAACATTTCTTTTAAATTCATCATGACTTATTTCTCCTTTCCAATACTAAACTTCCATGTTAATGCTGTGCTGTAATTTTTCCATAGATCTTTGTAGCGACCTTGACGTGCAATCAATTCATCATGTGTACCTGATTCAATGATTTTTCCATGGTCAACTACTAGAATTTGATCAGCATTACGAATCGTAGAAAGTCTATGAGCAATCATAATAACGGTTTTGTCTTTTATTAATGCAGAAAGTGCCTGTTGAATAAGATGCTCGTTTTCAGGATCACTAAAAGCAGTGGCTTCATCTAAAACCAAAACAGGTGCATTCTTTACAATAGCTCTTGCGATAGCAATCCTTTGTATCTGCCCTCCTGAGAGTTTTACTCCATTCTTTCCAAAAACAGTTTCATATCCCTGAGGTAATTCTGATATAAATTCGTGACACTGAGCTGCTTTAGCCGCTGCAATCACTTCCTCTTTTGTTGTATTAGGTCGACCAATACGAATGTTATCTAAAATACTTTGCTTAAATAAAAAGCTATCTTGAAATACAAAACTAACAATATCCATCAAATCATTAGAACTCATATCTCGAATATCAATTCCTCCGATACGAATAGATCCTTGAGCTACATCATAAAAACGTGGAAGTAAGCTTGCAATTGTACTTTTCCCACTTCCTGATGGTCCTACGATTGCAGTAATCTTCCCTTGTTTTGCAATAAATGACACATCCTGTAGTGCAGTATTTGTATCGTCCTTAGTATATGAGAAAGTCACATTTTCATATACAACATCATATGTAGTTGGTTTTTGAATCGTTACTTTTTCAGGAATTTCAGGTTCGGATAAAATCTGATCCATACGTTCCACCGCATTCCCTACTTGCATTGCATTAACAGAGGCATAAATGATTTTCATTAAGACAGAAGCTATCACTGGTACAAAAATCAAATAGAAAATAAAAGTTGCAGCAAATGATTGATAATCATTAGTATTTCTGCCAATAAAAATTCCAACTGGAATGATAAATAGATAGATGCCATTGAGTGCAGCTGTAAGAGATGCCGTCATCAATTCTTGACTTAATGAATAGGGAATAACTGTCTTAGTGTAATTCTTAATAGAGTCATACAAACGTTTAAAAGAAAATGCCGTCTGTTTAAACGCCTTGACTACACTAATTCCTCGTATGTACTCCACAGATGCATTACTCATATCTTCTAAAGATGCTTGATAATCTTCCATTAACTTCTTAGTTTTGTCTCCACCTGATGTAACACCATAGATTAGGAAGGATGCTATGATTCCTGCAAAAGCTGCTAAACCAAATCTCCAATCTACCACAAACATTATTACAAGCATAACTATTGGAGCAACAAAAGCAGAAACCATATTAGGTAAATCATGTGCTATAAATCCTTCTAAGCTTTCAATGTTGTCATCCATTATCTTTCGTAATTTACCACTTCCCATTTTCAAGTGATATCCTAGTGGAAGCTTTGTTATGTGAGATATGTAACTGATTTTACACTCATATAAAGTGCTATATGCTGCAATGTGTGATAACGCAACAGATGCAGTATAAAGTACTACATTCAAAAGAACTCCACCTAGTGCCATACTTCCATGTTTCAACACTTTCTGAATATCTAAAGTACTAAAATCCGGATAAGCATTTAAGGCTTCTACAATAATGAAATAAATTGCCAAATAGGGCAGAAAGGATGCTACTGTTGCTAATGCAGAAAGAATCATACCTCCTATCATAGGCTTTTTTTGTGTCATGGCCAATTCCATAAGACGAGGTAAACCTTTTTTTGGTTTACTATTTTGATTGTCTTGTTTTGTCATTGAGATTCCTCTCTCTTTCTTGTTTATTGGTTAGTTATAGCTAACTGTCATTTATTATATTGTTTTATATATTTTGCTTCAACTCCAATGGGCAATAATACTCCATCTGACAATGACTTTTAATCTTATTCAAAAGAATCATCAAAAAAACCATCATGATTTTTTAATAAAGAACAATTTCATAATTTAATATCGATTAAATACATCCGCAATGATAGGATTACTTCTTGTTGAGGGTACTGTTGATCCATCAGGCATTCCACCAGGGGAATAGATTTTCATGCGATCATCATAAATATCTATATGAGCTTCACTTTCGTTAACTAGATAATCACGATGAATTAGCGCATTGACAATTGCTTCGGTTATAGCTTCGCAGTATGGAGAATGGATTTCGTGTATACCTGTTGCCCTTCTTTTTTTTTGCGTGGTAACAAAGATATTTCCGTGGGTTTTGTCTGTGAAATATGTACTGTTTTAGAATTTGTCAAACATTGGGATATTAAGCCTTAATGTGTTAAAACATAAATGAAAAGAGAGCAACCAATATGGCAGTTCTCCCAGAAAAAAAGTTGATTTTATAGAAAAAACTACTTTTGTTTTCTGCAAGGACTAAGCACAAAGGTGCTTTTTTTGTGTCCATTTTACAGGGCCATTTTAATGTATTTTTGTTAGCTTTTATTAATTTCTCCGCCGATCTTAACATAGATCTAATAGCGTCGATTAACTGAGTTAAGCTTTGGATAAAAATAACTCCAAGTAGCAACCGCATTAAAATGGTTTGGTGATAAAAAAATAGCCTGTTTAGAATAATAAATCTAAACAGGCTACAAGTAATAACATTGCTGTTTGTTTTTTAGGCTTCTTCGTTTAATAAATGGAATTTATCGAAGATATAGAATAGTAGGGACATGATCATTCCTGTGATACATGCAAGTACCATTCCTGATAAGGAAATATTTCCTAGTTTGATTGTTACGCCTGAAAGTCCTACGACAAAGACAACAGATGTTAAGATCATGTTTACGCTTTTTCCATAGTCTACTTTTTTGTCGACTAGAATTCTTAATCCGCTTGTACCGATCATTCCGTATAATAGGAAGCTAATTCCACCAATAACTGGATTTGGAATGGTTTGAATTAATGCAGATAAAGGTCCAATGAATGAGCAGATAATAGAGATGATGGCGGCTCCGGCAATAACTTGTACGCTATATACGCCCGTGATAGCCATAACTCCAATGTTTTCTCCGTATGTTGTTGTTGGTACAGATCCGATTAATCCTGATAACATTGTTGAGAAGTTATCCGCAAATAATGAGCGGTGTAATCCTGGATCTTCGATTAGATTTCTTCCTACAACTTCACCAGTAACGATTTGGTGTCCGATATGTTCGGATGCGATTACCAATAATACTGGGAGCATCATTAGGATGGCGTCAATATTGAATTTTGGCGCTTGGAAGTTAGGGATAGAAATAAAGCTTGCTTCTAGTACGGGTGAGAAGTCTACGATTCCTACGGCTACAGCTGTTAAGTATCCGGCAACTACGGCGATTAAGATTGGGATTACGCTCAAGAATTTTTTGAAGCATACACTTCCAATTACGGCAACACCAAGTGTTACGGCAAATACAATAACGTTGCTTGGATTGATGACTTCATCTAGTAGTCCGGCTGTACTTGCTGCGGATGAGGATAGTTCAAGTCCGATTAGGGCTACAACGGGTCCCATGGCAGCAGATGGTAGTACGATATCAATCCATTTTGTACCAAACTTTTTGATGATTAGGGCGAGTAAACATCCGCAGAATCCTACGGCAACAAATCCGCCGCATGCGTATGGATAGCCGAATTTTGCGATAATGATGTTTGCAGGTGCGATAAAGGCAAAGCTAGATCCTAAGTATGCGGGTGCTTTTCCTTTTGTGATAAAAATAAATAGTAATGTTCCGATACCGTTCATGAATAAAACGATGGCTGGATTAATTCCAAATAGGAATGGAACTAATACGCTGGCTCCGAACATTGCGAACATGTGTTGAATACTTAGTGGTACAAGCATTTTTGTAGGCACTTTTTCTTCAACTTGAATAATTCTTTTTGCCATTTTGTCTCTCCTTTAAAATTTCCTTATCTTTTATATCATACTTTTAAAGAAAATGGAAATTTGGTGGGATTTAGTTTATAATTTTAAAGGTATGCGCCTGTAGCTCAATTGGATAGAGTGTCAGATTCCGATTCTGAAGGTTGCAGGTTCGAGCCCTGTCAGGTGCGCCATTAGGGTGAAATATGAAAAAAACAATTCTTTTTGATTTAGATGATACGTTGATTGAGTCGATGCAGGTTCTTGGTGTGGCATTTGTTCATTTGTTTGAGAAATTAAATATCACAATGGATTTGGGTGTGGCACAAGAAAAGTTTTTGAAGATGACACAGAGTGAGATTTTTTCTTATATCAAAGAAAATTTTGATGTGAAACAAGATGAAGAATGGATGTTACACGAGATTCGTAAGGATGTTTTAGATCAATACCAAAATACAATTCCTTTAAAGGATGGGGCCAAGGAATTTATAGAGGCTTGTTCTAAAAAAGGAATGAAGATGGGTGTTATTACTTCTAATTATAAAGAGGTGGCTCAAATGGTCTTACATCGCTTTGATCTTTTGTCACACATTACAAATATTTATTCGGCAGAAGAGTTGCATATGTCCAAAAGGGAAAAGGATATTTATCTTTATGTGTTAAAAGATTTGGATACAACATGTGAAGAAGCACTTCTTTTTGAGGATAGTATTTATGCGATAAATGTGGCTAGAAAGTTAAATATAGATTGTATTGGTTTAGTGAATGATACAAATCAAAAGGTGTTTGAAGAGAATCATATTCGTACTATTAAAAGTTATAAAGAATTATTGTAGATTGGATAATTTATGGTAATATCTTTGTGTATGTCTCTGTAGCTCAGTTGGATAGAGCGTTCGCCTCCTAAGCGAAAGGTCGTAAGTTCGAATCTTATCAGGGACGCCATATGCCTATAAATAAAGGCTTTTAGCACTTTATGATCATATGAAATTTGCGATGAAATCACTCGATTTTATCGCTTTTTTCTTATCAAAAATGAGCAAATTTTTGTTGATTTTCCAGCCAATAAAAATGGTCTCTAGCTAATATTTATTTTTTTCGAACTTAGCATGAGTGGTCATACTAGAGAGTACGAGAAATACGATTTAGGTCAATTTGATACAATTACTTTCTCATACTAGTCGAATCACGGGTTATGTAAAAGTAGGTTTTATTTTCTATCACTTTTTGATCTATCAATTAAATTTTATCTAAGGAACTTCTGATGTCATTTTGTTTATATCTCTGCTTTTTTGCTTGTTGTTGTGATTTTTGTAGCTAAATTGAAACTTTTTGTAGTTCTTTGTCGTTTATATAGTGAAGACGATAATAGTTGTATTGTTGTATACTAAGAAAGTAGAGGTTTTAAAGGTATGAATTATATTCCAAAGATTGATAAAGAGTTAGTACTCAAATCTAAACAACATGACGAACAGGCTATTGCAGATATTATTAATGCAATTGATAAATCGTGTCATAAGATTGCACTCGGCTATACATTTTCTAGTGGATTAAGTGGCGCGGATGCAGATGATATTGTGCAAGAAGCATATTTAAAAGTATTTCAAAAAATAGATGCATTAGAAGATGAAGATGGGTTCTCAGCATGGATGAATATCATCATCAATAATACTGCAAAAGATTTTTTGAAAAAGAAAGAGATAGTTCACAATGATGTAAAATTTAGTGAGCTAGACAGTGATGACTTTAATGAATCTTTTGAAAGTACATTAGAAAATGATTATAGTGATTTTGAACCGCAAGCCCTTGTGGATTATACCATTCTTAAAGAGGGGATGGAGGAATGTTTAAATAAACTTTCATTTCATGAAAAGAGTACATTATATAAATTTTATTTTGAAAATATGAAGATTGGTGAGATAGCAGAGGAAATGGAGGCTAATCAAAATACGATTAAGACTTGGTTATCTCGTGGTAAAAAGAGTTTAGAAAACGATTCTAGTTTCTTTACAAAAAAAGGATGCTGCATTTTTTGGTGTGGGTGCAATTCCATTCTTTGTATGGATGTTAAATGAAGAACTTGATTCAATTTGTACTCTTAAGGCTGCAGAAGTTGCAAAGATAATTGTTGCGGCTACAAAAAGCACGGAAATTGCTACAAAAAGTTCGACTTTGAAAACTTTCTTCACTACGGCAAAAGGAAAAGTGATTGCCACAGGTGTTATGGTTGCAGTTCTTGCAGGTGGTGTTGGTATTTATAGTGTTTTTAGTCAACAACCTAAAGCTGAATCTAAAATAGAGCATAAAACAATAAAGAAAAAAACAACGAAAAAAGAAGAATCAAAAGTTGAAGAAACAAGAGAAGAGGTAACACATACTCATAATTGGGTTGCCCAATATAAAACGGTACATCATGATGCTATTAAACAAACACAAACAGTAGTGGATCAGGAAGCTTATGATGAGCCAGTGTATTCTACAAGGACAGTTACAAAAGTACAATTTGGTACTTACACTGGGAAATACTTTGACTCTAGTCAAGAGGCAATGGAATATATGAAATCGCTAGGATATGATACGGTTAAAGGATCAACAGGGCCTGTACAAGTTCAAGAACAATATCAATCAGGAACTATTCATCATGATGCCGTGACACATCAGGAAGAAGTGGTAGTACAAGATGCTTATGATGAACAGATTCTTACTGGATATAAGTGTTCTGAATGTGGAGAAATGCAATAAAAAGTTTGACACTTGAATAAATTAATAATGGGCACAAACTCTATATTTATGGGATATGTGCTCATTTTATTGTTCTAAAAAATGTTGTATGGAAATTAAAAAAGATCCGTTAAATTGGATCAGTTTTTACCATTTGGAGAGTGTAATATGAACTGTGTCAGCTGAGCCGTACGCTCTCAACTTACACAGTTCATATTACACTCTCAATGAATTAGGCGGAAGTTCTCCGCCTTTTACTTATGATTAGCAAACATAACTCCATCTAATCTTATTCTATATTCATCAAGTGTATAATTGACTGTTTTCCAGTCACTTTTTTCGTCTTCAAAAGTATTGGTTTTACCATCATAATTGCATCTTGAATAGTGATGTTTGTTCCACCATAACTTAATACAATACCTGAAAATATAGCTCCTGCTTTTGGAATTGTTGATCTTTCAAATTTGTCCGAATGTGCTTTTAATAGTTCGTCTACACAATCCCAACGTTTAACGAGTTTGCTAAATAGAATTTTGAATGTCTACATTTTATGATGAGACTTTTTTAAAACCCAATCATTAACATATTTGATATCTGATTTCCAATCAGATATAGATTCATTCATGTCAATTTTCTTATTACCATTAAATCGAATATAAAACTGCAACATATTTTTTATTTCTGGAGCTGTCATTAATCCTGTTGTTAATAGGAAATTAAGAAGTTCATGACGCGCATTATTGGACAATCCATTTGCACCTACGTGATATCCGAAAAGCCTGAGTTTAGAATATTAATTAAGTTTGTCATTTTCAAATTCGATTGGATTTGAAAGTCTGTCCTCAAATCGAGTTAAAAACCTATTTGCTTTTAAATTGTGTTCTTGTAACTGAAGAATAAACGATTCTTCAAAATCAAAATATTTTTTACAACGAGAGCAATAGTGAGCTACAAGCTCTACGATTGAGATTGTTCCGTCATTGTCTACATAGGCAAGATTTATAGTTTTATTGATTACATTATGATCAGCAGAATAATGATTGTAAGTTGAACCTACTAATTGAAATTTATAAATTATATTATCTAAGGAACGTATATCTTTTCTTGAGGTTTTAATGATTTTTAAAATTTCACCTTCTTGAACTTTATTATCACTACATTCAATTTCGTCAGTATCTTTTTTTCTTAAGATATATACTTTTTTTGTGGTTTCTTTTTTGTTAGTTACTTTTTTTTGTGGACTTTGGCCTCTTATAAATGCCATAAATCTTTTATTATCAGTGCGCTTTAAAAGGCTTATGGAGCCGTTTTTAAAGTCATTAGGAATTAAGTACGTATTTACTTCTTTTGAATCAGGATAAGAAACGGTGATCTCATTCTTGTTTTTTTCAATGATGGTTCCTATTTGATGCTTATTATTTTTTATTCTTGTGCCTTTATTTAACATATTCATAATTTGTTGTTGCTTGTAATTACTTTTTTTGATTTGCTTTATTTTAGTATATCCTTTGCCTTGATTTATATAAAATTTCGATTCTTTACATTCTGGCGCATTAATATAAAAGCACTGACAGAAACTACAATATCCAGCACGTACATGCGCTTTACTGCTTGAAAGCATGTAATCTAACTGAAATTGTTTTAATATCGTTTTATGAATAGGACATGTTTGAACAATCCGTCCAATATTTCTTATTTTTTTCATGATCAAATTCTCCGTCTATCTAATTCTTTTGAAGAAAGAGTTTACATTTTCATTATAGTGAAATAAAAGGTTAAAGCAAATTTTTGTACTCATGGTTATGTGCTATATTTATTGAATTATCTGTTCACGTGTTTTTGAGGCATTGGAATATAAGATAAATTTTTAAAAATGTTTGACAACGCTTTCATTGTTGTGTTAAAATTCATCATGTCATTAGGA
>CAVGPK010000018.1:0-1021 GCA_963631155.1 bacterium
GCCAGCGTTTGCGATAATTCCAAATGAAATCATTTCAGAAGATTGTTGTTCTTCTGCCACAAATCTCACTCCTTTCAAATTCCCTTCTTCGCTTACTACTATATCCATATGATTTTTGTATGTCAAAGCGCTTACATGTTATTTAAAATATATCTTATACACAAAACATAGTGTATATTAGCTAAATTGATGCATGAATCAAGTAAAATCGTCGAGAACTTCCTGTAGTGTATATACTTTTATACATTTTTTCAAATAGTGTATATATGATATTGATAATGTATTCTTCTTTACGAATATGTGGCAAATCTATTTTCCATCCTATAATCATGTTATAATAGGGACATGAAATTAGTTAGAACATTTGAGATTTCTTCCGATGAATTCTATGATTATTTAGAAGAACATATTTTGGAAGATATACAGAAAACCACAAACAAAAGAGTGACAAAGCGCGACTTAAAATCGGGTTATACGTATTCAAATAAGGTTGCGGATACAAAAATTACGATTGAGAAATACGAAAGAGGTCGTGTATATCAGACGGTTGCCAAATCAAAAACAAGCTTTATGCGTGTTTGTTATCTTACAAAAGAGACAAAAGATGGCTTAGAGATTCAATTTGAACAAAGTCTTAAAGGAGACGAAAAATTAAAAGACAAAAATAAGTTGTATCAAACTTGGCACAATTGGATTACCTTTGGTCGTATGTCACATACACTTTATGATATGCGTACAGACATTCTCAATGCTAGAGAGGGCATCAAAACGACAAAACAACAACAGCCTGAACATTATAAAACATTAAAAAAGGTATTACGAAAAAAATATACGGATTAGATTTCCGTATATTTTTATTTTTATAATCGATTTAAAATCATGATAATAATCGCAATCTGATGATCATCAATAATAATTTTAAATGTTTTTTCTAGTGGTTTTAATACTTTTGAGACTACCTTAAAATCTTCAGGATAATTATTGATCACATCTTCTGTTGATTTTTCACACGTTTGATGTA
>CAVGPK010000018.1:1063-20638 GCA_963631155.1 bacterium
AATTTTCAAGCAAACATGCGATATGAACAAATAATCCTACTTTTTGATCTGCATTTAAAGAATAAATGATTTCCAATTCATCAATAATAGATGGTAAGACTGTTTTTAATTTTGATACCGATATACATTTAAATTGTTCTTCTAAAAAAGAATAAATGGCTGTGTAATCCAATTGTTTTGATTGAACAGGCTCAAACATCAAGATACGATCAATATTTTCTGGCTTGTTTTCAAATATTTTCGTCATAGAAATGAAAGGAATTCCTAATAGCTTTGGATCATATGTTCCGACAAAACAATGAATGTTGTATACTTTTTTCAATTTCATAATTTGTGAAATTAATTCATCCCTCTTTGAAATCGCAAGAGGAATGGTCCGTATTCCTAAATTTGAATATTGATCAATATATTGTTTTAACTGATAAGCCCCACCTTCTCCTGTATGACATAGAGTGATAATCACATCTTTTCGACATTGTGATTGATTTAACATACTCGACATTTCACGAAGAGTCGTATGGTAAACATAATCTAAGTCTGTTTCTTGCATGCACTTACGTGCTACATCCAAGCCTACAAGTGTAATTGGGAAACAGATATATCTTATTTTTATATCTAAATCTTCGACAATAGTATCTAACATCGTTTTAATAGATCCCATATCATAGATGACAATCAATCCTTGTCCATTATCGATTCTTTGGATCAACATACGAATTTCATTTAAGGCTGTTTTTGAATCCTTTTCCAACACTAAGTCATAAGAATAGGCATTGTTACAATGGGTTAGAGTATTTGTGACATCTTTTAAAGAGCTAGCTACGCCACTTCCATGGAAAATGTATAGGAGATTTGGATGTCCTTCATTATCTTCTTCATCTTTAATCAAGAACATCGTAATAATAACAACTTCTTCCATTGGAAGTTCGATATTAAATTCTTCTTTAAAGCGTTGGGCAAATTGTGCCGATATCGCATATTCCTTTGGATAGTCTTGTACAATATGTTTTACTTGATCATTGTCTACGCGAGATTGGTTAAATTGAAGCGTCAACAAGGAATTCATATGAAGACATAATCCGTAGAATACATGCGATTTAAAATCTCTTTGTAGTTCTTCTTTGCATAGATTCATGAATTTCTGGACCATATGAATCAATTTTGGATCTACGATTTTAGACATTTGTTCTACGTCATATTGATCATTAAAACTTTGGTAATAATTATATTGGCGAAACAAATTTGACACGTGATTTTTGATCACATTATGAATGGTATCTTCATTAAAACCTCGTTTGGATAATTCGGTATATTGAACTCGTAATTCTTCATACATATCTTTAGATGGCGTAAAATATAGGGATGAAAATTCCTGATTACAATCGTAAATGAATAAATTTTGTGTACCTAATAGAGCGCTGATTTCATTCGATTGTGAGCGCATGCGCATTAAGCTTTTTTGAATGTACATAGTAAAATCTGAAATCGTAACTTCTATGCTCGCATCCATAGTATCCATGACGCGCACACAAGCTGTAGCACAAGCCTTTTTAATTTCCATTTCTAAATCTTTAATATTACGTTGGAATTCTGTTAATAATAATGCTTCAAGCACATCTCGTTTTAGTTCAATATTTCGTTTGGCATTATGGGCTTCAACGGTAAAGAAATAATGAATGAGGTCTAATTGTTCTTGTAGTGGTCGATCCTTTAATTCCGGTAATTCAATGACCATAGGTAGACGTTGACTAAATTGCGATATATGTGATGGTTGACAGGATAAGACTACGAAAACATCACTACAATCCAAATATTGTTTGCGATTTTCTGTATAGAGTAAGCCTGATTCTAAAATGTCGGCAAGATTGCTTTTTTGTCTTGCGTTCAATAAGTCAACATTATCAATAAACAACATGCCTCCGCGTGCTAATCCAAAATAACTTTTTTCTAAATCCTCGATAGTTTTAGATCCTGACTTAAAAATCACATCATCAAGTTCAGAGATGTTTTCTTTAAAATGTCGGCAATTCACTTTTAAGAAAGGTGCCCCCGTTTTGAATACCTTTTCTTCTTTTGCGTATAAATACATGGTATACACAAAGTGCGTTGTTCCACATCCTGGTTTTGCGGAGATCAAAACATTTAAACTTTTTTGAGGATAAAAAATAGCCGCTTTTGCGATTTGTAGTGCACGAGCTAAACTTCCTTTTGCGCCAATTAAACGTTTTTCTCCATATTCATAATTTGAATTTTCTTTTTGTGCCAATGTGTATAATACAGGTCGAGTGTTGGTTTTATTTAATTTTTCTTCTTTCACCAATTCATTTAATAAAGTAGAAACATTGCTTCTTTGTAGGTTAAAGTGTTTCGCAATCGCCTTTGTACAAATTCCATCTTTACATTCTGCATTGGTCATAATTTCTTTTTGAATGTATTCATAGACACTTTCTTTTGTTGTTTTCATAAGACACCTCTTTTATACACATTATACACTAACGTTTTATATTTTTGCATTAGAAACAATCACATCAATCAAGGATTCAATTTCGAATTCGCAATCATGATCGAGCCAATAAGAAATTAAAGACAACATGCCTTGTTCAACGAAATAAACCTGATATTCAATTTTCTTTTTTTCTATATCATTTGCAGTTTCATATTCTGGAAAATAACGCCATAAATACATTTTTTTAAATCCTTTTAACATCTTTTCGTATCCAGGACTATGAAAGCTGGCTCGATATAAAATTTTATGATCTTTCATATATTCCAAAATCAATTGAAGATTATCAGTCGCATTTTTAGATCGCCCATTGGAGAAAATTTTTTCCATTGCGCTTGTATGAGATTCCATCATTTTATCAAGCATATCGTATACATCTAAGAAATGATTATAGAAAGTAGAACGGTTGATTTGTGCGTTTTCACAAATTTCTCGAACCGTAATCTTGCGTATATCTTTTTCTTCTAATAAATTCATAAAAATGTCCATCATTCTTTTTTCATTACTTTTAAATTGTTCATTCGCCTTTTTGTTCATATCCCATTATCTCCACACAATTCTAATTATTAATGATTGTAGCATGAAAAACAATCAAATAGAATGGGTACATAAGGAGGAACAAACAATGTTAAGACTTTATATTGTTCGACATGGAAAAACTTTATTTAATGAAAAACATATGATTCAAGGATGGTGTGATGCCCCATTGACTAAAGAAGGTTTAGAACAGGCAAAAGCTCTAGGCCAAGGACTAACAAATATACCATTTACGGCTTGTGTAAGCTCACCTTTATTTAGAGCTATCAAAACGGGAAAGGAAATTATTAAAGATCGTAATATTCCTTTTGAATTGAATGATCATTTAATAGAATACAACTACGGACATTTAGAAGGAGAAAGTGAAAGTCAACTTGAAAAGATTTATCCCATCTTTTTAGGACAAGAAATAGAGGATTATGATGGGGAATCTTATCAAGATTTCACAAAACGAATTTTAAAAGGATTGGAAGAAATTTATGATCAATATCCTGATGGAAATGTTTTAGTGATTACACATGCTGGTGTGATTACTTGTTTATTGAAAGAAATTAGTACATTACCGGAAAATAAACTTCTAACCGATCATAACGCGAATGTAGACAATGGTTCTATCACGATTTTGGAAAGGAATTTTGGTTGGAAAATCATAGATGTAAATAACACTTCTTTTCTAGAAAAATAAATGACATTTCTATTTAAAAGGTATAGAATCTAGATATGAATATCGCAGTTTATTTAGGTGCTTCAAAAGGAAACAATCCAGCCTTTGAAAAAGCTATTTATCAACTTGGTACATGGATTGTAGAAAACGGACATACTCTTGTGTATGGTGGTTCTAAGACGGGTTTAATGGGAATGCTTGCGGAAAGTGTACATGAAGCTGGTGGCCAAATTATTGGGGTTGAGCCTCAATGTTTTGTGGATCAAAAAAAAGTTTATGACCATCTAACAAAGCTAATTATCACCAAGGATTTTCCTGAAAGAAAGACCAAAATGATTGAATTATCGGATGCCTTTATTGCCTTTCCTGGTGGTACTGGTACTTTAGAGGAAATTAGTGAAGTCATCGCAAAAGTGGGTTTAAATGATTTAATTGCCCCATGTATTCTTTATAATCTCAATGGATATTATAATCCTTTAAAAGAATTATTGAATCAAATGATTGAGGTGGGATTTTCATCCAAGGAACGTCAAAAAAACATATACTTTCCAAACACTTTACAAGATATACAAAATATTCTTTCAAATACGTCCACAGATTAATATATCCGTGGACTTTTTCATGCCATATAAAAAGACATAAACCTTTTGATCTATTTTTTGAATAGCAACTTTAATTAATTTAGATGAAATATGACAACAACAAATTTGATTAGATGATAAGATTCTGATAAAATATGGATAGAATAAAGGAGGTAAAGACATGATTAATATTAGACCTGTTTCAGATTTAAGAAATAAATTTCCTGAAATCGAATCTATCGTAAACAATGGTGAACCTGTATATTTAACAAAAAATGGATATGGTTCTATGGTTGTACTAAGTTTAGAAGAATATGCACAATTAACCGAAAACGTTGAAATGAAATTAGATGAAGCTGATCATCAAGCCTCTACAACAAATGAGAGATTATCTCATGATGAAGTTTTTAGTTCAGTAAGGGCATCGTTGCATGGGGCAAAATAACTATAAGCTAAGATATCTTCCAATATTTGAGAAAGATTTAAAAGAAGTTGTATTTTATATTTCAAACATTCTAAATAATCCAGTTGCCGCAGAAAATTTAATAGGTGATATTGAATCTGCAATATTGGAACGTTCTAAATCTCCACTTTCGTTTGAGCCCTATATTTCTTCAAGAAAAAGAGAATATCCATATTATCGAATCTATGTAAAAAACTATGTTGTCTATTATGTTGTCATCGATAATGTGATGGAAGTTAGACGTTTGTTGTATAAAGCAAGAGATTTAAATAAAATTTTATAATTTGAAGAACAGTTAGAAATAATCTAGCTGTTTTTATTTAGTTTTGATAAACTATGGCAATCACAAAAATATGGACGATTTAAATGAGATTTTTATCCAAGGAGCGTCAAAAAAAGACATAAACCTTTCGATCTATGTCTCAATCATTATTTTTGAATAGCTGCTTTAATTAATTTCACACAAGCATCTACGCCAAGTTTTCCACTATCTAAACACATATGATAGTTATAGGCATCTCCCCACTTGCGATCTGTATAATATTTGTAGTAAGCAATTCTCTTTTTATCTTTTTCTTTTACACGCTTATCCGGTGCATATTCGTTCTCTCCATATACAGAGACTACACGATTTTTTCTAAATTCAAAATCTGCATGAATAAATACGTGGAAGGCATCCTTATGGTTAGCTAAGATATAGTCAGAGCATCTTCCTACAAAAATACAATTTCCCTTCTCGGCCAATTCAGAAATAATATTGCTTTGGGCAACATATACCTTATCGGATAAAGAAGATCCATAATTATTCCACGCAAAGCCAAACATACTTGTACTTGTGGCATCTTCACTGTTTTTTTCAATAAAGCCTGTCTCAAAACCACTTTCTTTTGCGATTTCTTGTACAATTTCATAATCGTAATAGGCATACCCTAATTCTTCTGCCAATTGTTTTGCGACGGTTCTTCCGCCACTACCAAACTCTCTTGTGATTGTGATTACCATATTATTCTTTTGCTCCATATTCTTTATAGTATGCATCAATTCTTGATTTTAATTCACCATCTAATGAATCGCCTAAATATTCAATTACTTCAGGCATAGATACAATAGCTGCCGTAGGGAAACCATACAATTCGCTTACCTCTTTTAAAGCAGTTTTTTCACCTTTTCCCTTTTCGTTACGATTTAAAGAAACCATTAATCCAACAATTTCTACATTGGCTGCACCACGAACCTTAGGCACTGTTTCTTCCATAGATTTTCCTGATGTTGTAACATCCTCAATCATAACGACACGATCACCATCTTGTAATTTTGAACCCAAGAAGCTACCCTTATCCGCACCATGATCTTTTTCTTCCTTACGATCTGAACAATAACGAACCTCTAGACCATATAACTCATATAACGCAATCGAAGTCACAACTGCCAAAGGAATTCCCTTATAAGCAGGGCCAAATAACACGTCAAAATCCTTGCCATACGTATCAACAATAGCCTTGGCATAATATTCACCTAGCTTTTTCAATTGATATCCAGTAACATAGCCACCCGCATTCATAAAGAATGGAGATTTACGGCCAGACTTTAATGTGAAATCACCAAACTTTAACACTTTTGACTCCAACATAAAATCAATAAACTCTTTTTTATATTGTTCCATTTTTACGTCCTCCAATACTATCAAAATTTTAGCACAAATTAATCATGAATGCCTGATTTCTTCAAAATATATTTTCTCTTCTCTGTATAATAAGCTCGCATCAAAGTGGATACAATTAAAATCCCCAATGCCAATACGCCCGCAACACTTATTGTTGACAGCCCCATATTTACAGTTTTTTGCGCATGACCATGAATAGCTTCAACCATCGTCTCATACATTCCCTTACCAGGAACTAAAGGAATAAGTCCACAAACTAAAAACGTTGTGACTGGCGTCTTACACACTCTAGCAAGAAATTCACTTGATAAACTTAGGCAGACGGCACCAATAAAATTTGATAATAACTCGCTACAACCAAAATAAAGTCCTACTTTATAGCCAATACCTCCAACTGCGCCTACAAAACCTGCAAGCCATAAATTCCTACCTTTAATATTAAATAAGAATCCAAACCCCAAGCTTGCCAAAAAAGCAGAGAGTCCAGCCCTAATTATAACTTCTATCATTTTCTATCCTCTACATCCAAAAATACACGACAAAGCCGGCTCCAATCGCAATGGAAACAGCACACAAAAAGGCATCTGTCGCCCTTGCACCACCAGAAATATAATCACCCGCAATCGTATCACGAATCGCATTGGTAATGGCTAAACCTGGCACCAACAACATAAATCCAGAAATCAACATAATATCCGCATTGGTACTAGGAATCAAGCTATGAATCCACATCACCGCTAAAGCTGCCAATCCCGCACATAAGCCGGTATTTAAAAATGTGTTTAAATGATAGTGAGAAAAAATCCACCCACATACACGAATCAAAATTCCAAGAAAGAAACAGATTACCATTTCTAATAGATTTCCATCAAAAAATAACGCAAAACCAGCAGCACCAACCGCGCCAAATAAGGTTGTCACAAAAAAAGAATAGCGTGATTCCTTTTTTATTTGATCGAGCTCATCCGCCAATTCATCCACACTCAACTTTTCTTTACAAGCTCTTCTTGACAAATCATTGATCTTATCGATTCGATCCAAATTTACTTCTCCTGTACGAACTCGGCTGATACGTGTCCTTGTCTCATTATTGACGGTAAGTGAAAACATAATGCCCGTTAAAGTAACATAACTGTCCGCATAATTTACCTCATCATAATTTTGGCACATACGAACCATCGTCTCCTCAACACGATTAATTTCTGCACCACTTTCAATTAACATGGTTCCCGCTTGTATAATTGTATTTAATAATTTTTCAATATCCATGCTTAGATTATACAAAAAAACAGACATAAAATATATGTCTATTTTTATTAGATCACATCAATTGAATATACAAACACATCTTTTGATAGAGCATAATTCTTTTCTGTGTTACACAAAATACAGGATATTCCTTTTTCATATTGCGTATTTTCTAATTGTTTAAATCCCCTTACCTCTTTTAAAGAAAACAGGCTTCCTTTTTTTATTTCTATACAATGCATTCGATAATCTTCCAATAAAATCAAGTCCACTTCGTTTTGATTTGAATCTCGATAATAGTAGCCTAAAAATTCTCTACCATTATTTATATATGATTTTCTTTATTTATATATGATTTTCTTATTTCGTTCATGACATAGGTTTCCATAAATGTGCCTGACAAATTACTAATTTCTAAATTTTCAGGACTATAAATTCTAGCCAAATAAGCTGCCAAACCTGTATCACTAAAATATAACTTTGGCGCTTTCACAATTCTTTTTGATAATTTTATTTCACTATATGGCTGTAAAAGATAAATGATTCCACTCGCTACCAAAATAGATAGCCAAGATTTAACCGTTACCGCACTTATTCCAAGTATTTTAGAAATAGAGGCATAATTAACTTGTTGACCTGTTAATGTGGCAATATGTTGCAAGAAATTATGAAAGACTAATGTATCCTTAATATTTATTAACTCAGAAACATCCCGATCTATATACGTATTAACATAGTTTCTATAGTATACCAGAGCATCCAATTCAGTATCTCTATGCAATTCCGGATAAAAGCCCCTCACGATTCTTTTAAATAACTCATTTGCTGAGATGGGATTTATTTCTTTTTTTAAATTATCCATAGATGGAACAAAAGCCTCTTCTTCTTTTCCATCAATCTCATCGGCACTTAATGGCATCATTGTTAATATACATGCTCTTCCAGCAAGAGATTGTGTAACACCTTGCATCATAGAAAAAGCTTGTGATCCCGTTAAAACAAACAATCCATTTGCGCTTCCTTCCTCTAATCTTTTTTTATTAACAATGGATTCAATAACCTCCAAAAGAATCGGAGCATATTGAACCTCATCAATAATTAGGGGCATTTCGTGTTGTTGAATAAAGAACTCTGGATCCGTTTGCGCAAGACTTCTTTGAGTCAAATCATCCAAAGATACATAGTGAAAGCCACAATCCTTTACTAATTTATAGACTTCTGTTGATTTTCCAACCTGTCTTGCCCCTGTAACAACGACAACAGGATATTGTTTTAAATATTCCTTAATTTTAGGATAAATTGTGCGTTCAAACATGAATATACCTTCTTTCTATGCAAATCGAAAGTACAACTTTATATCTGCATATTTTTTATATTCAATCTAGCCAGAGCATCAAAAGATCGTAATTGCGTATTTGTAGTCATTTGACATATAATAGTTTCATGACAAATAAAATGTTCTCAAAAAAACAACTAATCCATTTAATCTTTCCATTATTAATTGAACAACTCTTTATGATGCTTGTAGGTATGGCCGATACCATTATGGTCTCTGCTGCAGGAGAAGCTGCCATTAGTGGTGTATCCATTGTGAATGACGTAAATATGCTGATTATTTCCATCCTAACTGCCATAGCTGGAGGAGGATCGGTTATCGTTACTCAATATTTAGGAAATAAAGATAGTGAAAAAACAAAGCTATCCGCTTCCCAATTAATAATGATTAGTGTTTTGATTTCTCTAGTTTTTGGAATTTTATGTTTCTGCTTTCACTCCTCCATCCTTCATTTTCTATATGGAAGTGTCGCAAGTGATGTTATGCAGAATGCGAAAGATTATTTTTGGATTACAGCCTTATCTTTTCCATTTTTAGGCTTATACAACAGTGCAACTGCCCTCTATCGAAGCATGAACAAAACCAACATCACTATGCGTGTATCCTTACTCATGAATGCGATTAATGTTGTTGGAAACTATATTTGTGTCTACCGTATGCATATGGGTGCTGCCGGAGTCGCATGGCCTACCCTTATCAGTCGTATTGTCGCAAGTATTATCATGTTTGCACTTTGCTTCAATTCCAATCATCCTATTCATATCAATTTCAAAGATATCTTTACATGGAATCAAAGAATCATTGAAAAAATATTATCCATCGCTATACCAAATGG
This sequence comes from bacterium, assembly GCA_963631155.1. Taxonomy (GTDB): domain Bacteria; phylum Bacillota_I; class Bacilli_A; order Erysipelotrichales; family Erysipelotrichaceae; genus Holdemanella. The sequence goes on from CAVGPK010000018.1 coordinate 10,894, forward strand.
AATTGAAAATGGCCTTTTCCAACTTGGTAAAGTTATTGTATCCGTCTTCGTTGCGACATATGGAACAATGCAAATCGCAGCCAATGGCGTAACCAACTCCTTTTGTATTTTATGTTATACAACAGAGATGGCAATGCAGCTTGCGGTTGTGACTGTCGTTGGACAATGTGTAGGCGCGAACGATTATGATCAGGCAAAATACTATATTCGTTATATGTTACGGTTATCCATGATTATGGCCATCATAAACAATATTATTATTTATGCAGCAAGCCCTTTAGCTCTTAATTTATATACGATGAAAGGTGAAACTTTTGCGATTGCCGAAACCATTATTGGCATGGAATGTTTAGCAGTTGGCTTACTCCATGCACCTGCCTTTGTACTTCCAACGTGTCTAAGAGCAAGTGGAGATGCCAAATATACAATGTATATTGGAATTGCATCCATGTTTTTAGCTCGTGTTGTTGGTGCTTATACATTTGGAACTGTAATGGGACTTGGCGTTGTTGGAACAAGAATTGCGATGTACATTGATTGGATTGTGCGCATTTTATTCTTTGCGTACCGATATAAAAGTAATAAATGGATGGCGTATCGTGCTATCTAGTAGGAGGAATCATGATCTTAGAACAAATTGACAAAGAATTACTTGAACTTTCAAAACAATCAGATAAAGATTTAGAAGAAATTTATAAACATATTGATGAAGTATGTTTATATAATTCAAACCGCATCTTATCTGCCTTCATTGAAAATCAGGTTTCCTATTCCGACTTTACTGATATTAATGGATATGGAAACTATGATGAAGGAAGAGATAAGTTAGAAAAAATTTTTGCGAGTGTACTTGGATGTGAAGATGCGCTTGTACGCCCACAAATCATGAGTGGTACAAACGCCCTCTATCTAACGTTATCGGCTCTATTAAAACATGGAGATACTATGATTTCATTAAGTGGTGCTCCCTATGATTCTTTACAGGAGATGATTGGTTTAAGTGGTGAATCCACACAATCCTTGAAGGCTAATGGCGTAAAATACGAACAAATTGAACTGATTGATAATGATTTTGATGATGAAACCATTGTGAATCGTTTAAAAGAAAATAATGTGAAGCTTGTAGAAATACAAAGATCTCGAGGCTATTCTCATCGATTATCTTTGACTATTTCAAAAATCGAAAGAATTATCAAGAAAATCCGTGAAGTCAACGATGAAGTTATTATCATGGTAGACAACTGTTATGGAGAACTTGTCGAAACAAAAGAGCCAGGACATATTGGAGCTGATGTTGTGGTTGGTTCATTAATGAAAAATTTAGGTGGAGGCATTGCTTCTACTGGAGGTTATATTGCCGGTAATAAAAATTATATTCACATGGTTGCCGAACGATTAACAGCTCCTGGCATTGGAAAAGATCTTGGTGCCAACTTTAATTTAAATAACTCATTCTATAAAGGATTGTTTATGGCGCCAAATGCCGTTAAGAGTGCTTTAAAGACAGCTGTTTTTAGTTCTTATATGTTAGAAAAGTTAGGGTATAAAAATGTAAGTCCTGCCTATAATGAAGAAAGAACAGATATCATTCAAACATTAGAACTTGGAACAAAAGAAAACCTAGTCGCCTTTACACAAGGCATTCAAGAAACAAGTCCGATTGATTCATTTGTTCGTGTCATGGCAGCCCCAATGCCAGGCTATCCATTTGATGAAGTCATGGCTGCCGGAAGCTTTACACAAGGAAGTACCATTGAATTAAGTGCTGATGCACCTGTTATAGAACCATATACACTCTATATGCAAGGAGGATTAACACTAGAATATGGAAAACTTTCTATTCTATTGGCCCTTACAAATATGAAAAATAAGTAGATGAAAGTCTACTTTTTTATATCGATTCAATCGATTTGAGTCGATACATCTTATCGACTCATTTGTTATGAGTCGATTTATTCGATCGTTGCATATCGATTCAAACAATAGTATACTTTAAGAAAGGATGGATTCTATGCGAGAAAACAAGATATTAGAATATATAGAAAATATTGAATCCAATACTTTTCTAAAAACAATAAGCGCTTTTGCGAATTATAATGATGGAAAAATTGTTTTTGGTGTATGCGATGATGGAAGTATTGTTGGAATTTCAAATCCTATTGATGCATGCTTAAGAATAGAAAATAAAATTAATGATAGTATTAAACCCATTCCTTCTTATACATTAGACATTGAGGAAGATAACTCCATTGTCCTATCTGTCTTTGAAGGAAATTTTAAACCGTATCTATACAAAGGAAAGGCATACAAAAGAAATGATTCATCTACGATCGAAGTGGATCGCCTAGAACTCAACAGACTCGTTCTAGAAGGATTAAACCAATCTTATGAAGAACAAGATTCTCCTTTGCAGGATTTACAATTTCAAACGTTAGAAAAAGAATTGTCAAAAAAACTTAATATTCAACATATAAATACAGATATATTAAGAACTTTAGGATTATTAAAAAATAACACATACAATAATGCAGCCGCACTTGTAGCCGATACAAATACATACCAAGGAATTGATATCATTCGTTTTGGAGATACAATAAACGAAATTATGGATCGCGAAATATTAGATCATATTTCTATTTTAGAAATGTATCATAACTCAATAGACCTCTATAAAAAATATTATCAATATGAAAAGATTGAAGGAAGTCAACGAATCCAAGTAGATAAAATTCCGGAAGAAGCCTTTCGTGAAGCTTTGGCAAATGCCCTAGTCCATCGAGTATGGGATGTTCCATCAAGAATAAGAATTTCAATGTTCAACAATCAAATTGAAATAACTTCTTGTGGTGGATTACCTCGTAGTATAAGTGAAAGAGAATTTTTAGATGGACAAATTTCATTTTTAAGAAATCCAATTATAGGAAATATATTTTTTAGACTCAACTACATCGAAATGTTTGGTTCAGGGATTCGAAGAATAAAAGATTCCTATAAAAACTATCAAAGAAAGCCTGAATTTAAAGTATATGAAAATTCGATTTCGATCATTCTACCTATACAAAATAAAGATATTTCAATGACTGAAGACGAAAAAACAATTCTTTCCATTCTTGAACATAATCTATGTTTAAGTAGAATCCAAATTGAACAGAAAACAAATTTTACAAAATCAAAAACGACTCGAATCTTAAAATCGTTACTCGATAAAGAAATTATCAGTAAACTAGGTTCAGCAAGAAATATAAAATATAGACTAAAATAGGAGCCTTTACACAGCTCCTATTTGTCCACCATCAATACGTATGACAGTATTATTAATAAAATTAGCTTCATCACTAATTAAGAATTTAACCAAATACGCAACTTCCTCAGGTTCTCCATACCGTTTAACCATGATCTTTTCTGTTTCTTCCTTTAAAAACTCTTCATCATAGCCATCCAATTCATTTTCAGTCCCAATAAATCCTGGAGCGATACAATTCACATGAACATAAGGAGACATTTCAAAGGCAAGATTATGTGTCAATGAAATCAAGGCGGCCTTAGAAGCATCATAGTCAATACACATTGGATAATAGGTGTTGATACCATTTGTGCTTGAAACGTTAATGATTCTTCCCCACTCTTTTTCAAGCATAGAAGAATAGACTCTTTTTGCACAATTATAAGCCCCTACCACATTAACATCCATAGTCTTTCTAAATTCATCTGCCGTTTTTAAATGAAATAAATTCGATAAATCAATTGCCGCATTATTGACTAAGATATCTACACTTCCTAGATTCTTTTCAACATAAGTCATCATTTCATCGACTTCTTGTTCTTTGGACACATCCGCTCCATACGTTAAACAACGAACACCATAGTTTTTTTCAATCTCTTCTTGAAGTTCTAACGCCTCTTTTTTTGATGTTAAATAATTAATCACAACATCATATTTATTTTTCGCAAGCTCTAAAGCAATCGCTTTTCCAATTCCTTTGGCAGCTCCTGTAATTAATACAATCTTATTCATAAAAGAAAAAAGAGCTTATTAAGCTCTTCCTGCATACTTTCCATCTGTTGAGAAAACAACAACCTTTTCTCCAGGTTCAATAAATTGTGGAACACGAAGAGATAAACCTGTATCTGTAGTCGCATCCTTTGTTTGGTTTGATGGAGCACCCTTAATGGCTGGATCTGTTTGAGCAATTGTAAGCTCAACCTTTTCAGGAACAGATACGCTTAATAATTCTCCTTCAAAGAACATCAATGATACTTCTGCACCTTCAACAATGAAATATTTGTTGAAACCAACTTGTTCTTCTGTCAATTCATATTGATCATATGTTTCCATATCCATGAAATAATATGTTGAATCTGCTGAATATGAATATTGAGCATTTTTCTTTTGAATGTTTGCTTGTTCAAACTTCGTATTCGCATTGAAGTTTCTTTCTTGTGTCGAACCTGTTTTTAAGTTCTTCATCTTTGTCTTTAAAATCGCTGCACCCTTACCAGGCTTAACATGTTGAAAATCTAATACTACACAAGGATCGCCATCTACAATTAAAGTCAATCCTGTTTTGAAATCTCCTGCACTAATTGCCATAACTTTCACTCCTATTTTCTTTTATCTACCGCTTAAGTATACCATACCCATACTTTAAAAGATAGATTTTTTCGTCTCATCATGCGATTTGATATATTTACTCCACTTGATATATCCATACGTTGTATTTGTGAAATAACCAAGTTTTAATACCAATAACACAAATTGTCCTGAAACAATATTGATGATAGCTTCTAACGCTGCACAAATATACCATGCGATCCACTGTTCTCTTAATCTAAAGAAAATAAACAATCCATTCGCAACACCAACTGCACTGGCACACGCATCAATATAGACAATAGCCGTTTCTAAAGCCTTGTTGTTGTAGAAATCTGTCGCAATATCTAAACCAGACAAGAAATATCCAACAACCAATGTCCAAACGATAATTCCTAAAATAACCAATACTTCCTGGTACCCTTTTAAACGTCTTACGGCTGTCAATTCATCCTCTTCATCATCTTTATGCTTCGTCCAGTTAATATAACTAATAATATCAATAGGTAACCAGAAGAATAATGTTGTTGCCATAGTCGCAAAACGATACATCAAGACAACACATATCAATATTTCTACAATCTCAACCGCAACAGAAACCAAGAAATTATACCTAGACTGTTTTGAAATCAACAATTCACACAAGATATTCAAGAACGTATCCAACAAATACAACAACATGATAATAATTCCATTGACACCATTTGCACTTTCTTCAGGGAATAACACAGAACAAATAGTTGCCAAAACCATAATGATCATAAACCATGATTTTTCATAAGTTGTGAATTGTCTAGAAAACAACATCATGATTAATAAAGATAAAACTAAAATAAAGGATGCACTACCAAAGTTAAAAATAGGCATTGTCGTTTCTGCCATCGTTTCTTTATACGAATGATTGGCTTGTTTTTGGGTTACATTTTTATGATCAAAATACAATTTTGTACCATTTGATGTCTCATATTCATATGCCGTAATCTTTTTTGTATCTAACTTTTCATAATCCTCATACGAATATGACACAACTAGTTTTTTATCACCATTCGAATAGGTTACATCACAAATCGTACTATCAGAATCATAATCTTCATCCTCAATATTACGTGTCATTTCTACACTTTCTACATACGTTAATGTACCAACACTAGAATGTACCTTTGACATCCCAACAAAAACGGAAGTGATTGAACCTATACACAATAAAACTAATAATAGTATTTCCACTGTTCTTAGTTTCTTGTTAGGTTCAATGTTTTTTTGAAAAAATTGAATCATACTTATATCTCTCCTTTAAACACAAACGCTATTATAGTCGATTTTGTGTATAAGCTCAATTCTAAGCATCAAGTTTAATCGTATGAACGTTCAACTCTTCAAGATTATCATGGGTTATCAGCAAAATAATTTTATCCTTTCTGTTTTTTAAGCAACATTGAAAATACAATTTACTTTGTGCATCAAGTGCACTTGTGGGTTCATCAAAAATCAATATTTCTCTATTAGAAAGAAGAGTTCGTATTAACCCTATTTTTTGTCTTTGACCTTGCGAAAGCGCCAAATTCAACGGATGTAGCTTTTGATTTCTTTGATATGAAAGCTCCTCAAGATGAAACCCATCCAACAATTCATTTAATCGTTCTTTATCGTAATTTTCATTTAAAGTCAAATTACATTCTATTGTATCCTCTAAAATTAAAGGTTCTTGAGTACAAACACTTACGCAATTATTAAGAAACTCTCTTATATCTAATTCTTTCATATTCTGATTATTTATAAAAATATCTCCTCTATAATCATTTCCAAAAACACCCAATAACACTTGAATAAACGTACTTTTCCCTGAACCATTTACTCCTTGTATTTGATATATGTTTCCTTTTGAAAATTTATGATTCACACAAAACAAAACATCGCTATTTGGATATTGAAACGAAACATCTCTAACATGTATACAATCTATCTTCTTTATGATTTTCTTTCCTTTAAAATTATTCTTTATTTGACTTAATTCACTTAATCTATCATAACTTGCCTTACATTTTTGAACATCGTTTCCAAAGTCTAATAGAATTTGTACATTTGACAAAAGATTTGAATAGTAATTCGCAATCACAATTAAAGTTCCAATTGTTAATTGCTGGTTAACAATCAAATAAGCTCCAAAAGCATATAGTGAAGCTTGTGTCAAAAGAGAAATTGTACTCGAAACAAAATCATTGCCACATTCTAAAAGCGTTTGTTTCTTAGCCGAATCATAAAAATCATTAAAAGTTGTTTCTTCAAATCTTTTACTCTGTTGAAAAAGAGAACACATTTTTATAGATTTCAAATAATATATAAGCTGATATAAGGCACCAAAAAATATACTACCCTTATTCAATGTATTTTTATTCGCATTATATAATTTATCCTTAAAGAAAAAGTACACACAAAAATACAAAATAATCGAAAGACTGATCAGCCAAACAAATTGAATTGAATATTGGAAAATCACAAAAACAATGAAAAATATAGATAAAATAGCCATAATTACTTTTTGTAGTGAACTCAGACAAAAGATGAGAATGCTGTTACAGTCATTATTTATAGATTGATTTAATACAGATGGATCTTTATCCAATAAATGGATATAAGAAATCAAATATAGATGCTCAATCTCATCCATATTTGATTGATTTCCACACAAGCTTTGTAATTTAAAATACAAATATGAACTTAACGAAGAAAAGCATAAGGAAAGAATCATATCGACAATCAATAAAGAAATATACCATTTAAAATGTGCTTCATTAAAATTTACAAATAAATCAATGATTTTCCCTTCAATAACAGGGATAAATAATCCTGTTACATTCATCCCCATTTGAGATATGAAATACACACAATATAATCTCTTATAATTAAATATGTACTTAAATCCATATCTTAAAATTTCTACCATATTCAAGAATAATCCTTTCTTTTTATGATCCAACGATTTATAACAACCAATAAAATTGTACAAACAATTAGAATCAAAATTCCATGAATCCAACTTTGATAGCCACAGCCAGAAACAACGCTGAAACATGAAAGTATGCTAAATGGATTTACATAGGTAAAAATCCCAAACGTTTGCGAGATCCAATTAAGGGCAATAAACATAACACAAATTAAATAGTTGACCCATTTTCGAGTCGATAAAACAGAACATAAAATTCCTAGACTTGTAAAAAATATCATTTTAATAATGGCTAAAATAAAAGATAATCCTAAAGCTTTCCATACTTCAATATATGTTAAATTGGGAGTAAATCCGCTCCACGTTAAATAATATTCCGATAAATTGTTTATGATATAATCTTGAGAATGACTATAAGTTGAGAAAGTCAATAAATGTTTGAAATCAATTAAGACCCAATCATTCCATCCTATAAGCCCATTATCCATTATTAATAAAATCAAAGGTAAAACAAACGACATTAAAACAAGAATCAAAAAGCTAAAAAATAATTTCATATATAAATCACGTATAAAATGAGGGTTATTAAAGCGAGATATTTCCATAGCTTTCGTATTTTTTTGATTCAATAAAATCACTATACAAAAAATCAGACATAAAGGCATACACAAAAAGGTAAATGAACTATTCATTCTGAGCTGATTTACCAAATATGCCCATACTCCCTTTCCTGAACTTTGATTCTCATGTAGTTGCTCTTGAATCGATAATGCTTTTTCTCTAAAATCCTCTTTTTTATTTGTACTCAATTGAGACCCAATCAAATAAATCTTACGTTTATCAAAAGGAACTTCAGGCTCATCATAATTAAGTTGCTCTATAAATTCTTTATCTCCATCTTTTTTCAATGCATCCAAATGATAGAGTTTATCCCATAAAGTAATTTGAGAATATTTCGCAAACAGTTTTTTATTTGTCAAAACATCATTACCATATGTATTAAATAAATTCCAACCATCCTTTGCGTTTTGAATAGACCAATCCAAATAGCTTAGATAATTTTCCCAATATGAACGCACTTCATCTGAAATGTTTTTTTGTGCACTATATTGCATCTTTACCTGTGAATATATTTCTTGTTCTAGCTCTATTTGAGATTCAAACAAACTCATATTTTGTTCAACATCATACGTGTTTCCCATATAATCAGGAAGTGCAACCATATTTGTGACCAATAAAATGAATAGGATGATCCATGATATTTTATTCTTTAGAATGCTTTTTATTTCCAAAATCATTCTATCACCCCAAATCTATTTTTCTAAAAGACATAAACAATACAGCTTGCATAAGAATGGATGCGACCAACACAAAAGGTACATGCCCCCAAATATTTGATAAATCTAAATAAACATACATAAACAAAAGTGCAAGTCCACCTAACATCATACTTATTCCTGTATTTTGTGTAAAATAAGATACAAATTGAACAATTGATATGGCTAAAATTTCGAAGAAAAAGAAGTCAATCATTCGATTCCATACATATTTTGGAATAGGAAGAAGATCTATATAAAGTTCTTGTCCTCCTCCATAACAAATATATCCAAGTCCAAGCAATAATAAAACACAGATCAAGCTTAAAAATAAACTGATGCCTATATTCAGTAACACTCGACTCATATATATAGAATTTCTACTTTTTCCAGACATCAACACGTATCGAATTGTTCTATTTTCTAAATCCTTTGACCAAATATCTACATTCACAACGAATATTAGAATCATCATGAAATAAAAGAAGAAGTTCCCTTTTTCAAAAAGTTGTGCCAACATATAAAAACCAGTAGGTTTATTTTTAAACACAAACTCATAATATTCATTTTCTAGATATTTTTTTTCTTGTTCTACACGAATTTTTAAGTCCTTTTTTGTATTTTGTAAAATCGAAGGAAAACTAGATAATTTTGTTCCTTGATTCAAATAAGCTAAAATCATGCAGTCTCGCTCGTACAAATCTTGCGCAATGGTTTCAAGCTTTTCATCCTGCCTAAAATCACTGAGCAGCTTTTGGCAACAAGTAATATCTTCATTAAAAAATGCCATTAAATGATCATCAGTTGCCATTTTAATTCTTTGATTTTCAACATCAATCATATTTGAATAATATTCTATTTGTGTATTTGAATAATCCTTATATTCTCTATCAT